>CAXBEL010000158.1:0-10733 GCA_963974735.1 uncultured Flavobacteriaceae bacterium
AAGCAACTAATCTAAAATTTACTACAGCCAAAAATTATTTTGATTCTCAAGAATTTAAATGGCGTGCAGATAAGAAAGATTTTTCCAAGCATCTCGTACAATTTGATAAAAAGACATTGACAAATTATCTGTAAAAATTTTTACAAGCGCTTAATCGATAAAATAAATATATTATACTCTATAAGAGTCTCTTATATGATTTATAAAGCTCTATTTATTTTATCAAACCCATACTACTTAATTATTTTCTTATAATTTATACTTGGTTATTTTATTTAAAAAATAAATTCAAGTATGTTAAATTATATTTTTCATTAAATTTTTGTTAAATATGCACAAAATTTTAAATACTTTTTTGCGTTTTATAAGGAGACTGATCAAAATGGTTGGTTTACATAATTAGATAGAAAAATTAATGAAATCGTTTACTATTCAAGAGATCAATACCATTTTAGATGGAAAGTTAGTTGGGACCACATGTCAAAAAATTACCGGGCTCAATCAATTAAAAAACGCTAAGAACGATCAAATCACCTTTATTGGTGCAGCTAAATATGCACGTTTATGGTGTGAATCAAATGCTTGTGCTGCAATAGTAGATGAATCATTAGCTATAGAGCCTGATAATTCACGTCCCTTTATCTTGGTAAACAATGCAGATTTAGCGATGGCCACCTTATTGGAAATGTTTCAACCGGAAGCTCCGCATTTTGAAACAGAAATTCATCCAACAGCAGTTGTAGATAAATCTGTAGTAATAGGTAAAGGAACTAAAATAGGTGCGGGTAGTTATATAGGAAAAGATGTTGTTTTAGGTGCTGGTGTTGTAATTTATCCTAATGTGACGATTTTTGACGATACCACAATTGGAGACCATACGGTCATCTGGTCTGGAACTGTAATAAGAGAACGCACTGAAATTGGTAGCCATTGTATTTTTCATAATAATGTAAGTATAGGAGCAGATGGCTTTGGCTATCGTCCGAGCCCAGATGGGCGCGGCCTCATAAAAATTCAGCATATAGGAAATGTTGTTATTGGGAACGGCGTAGAAATTGGGGCAAACTCTTGTGTAGATCGTGCTAAATTTTGTTCTACAATAATAGGCGATGGTTGTAAAATTGACAACCTTGTACAGATAGGTCATAATTCCATTTTAGGGCGCTCTTGTATTATGGCTGGCAGCAGTGGTCTTGCAGGTTCTGTAACTCTAGGTGATGGTGTAATAATAGGTGGAAGCGCATCAATCAAAGATCATACAACTATACATTCTGGTGCAATTGTAGGTGCCGGTTCTGGTGTTATGAATGATGTTGCTGCCGGTAAAACCGTATTGGGATATCCTGCCTGTGACTCAAGAGATAAACTTAGGCAGTGGGCAATTTTAAGAAAGTTGGCTAAAAAAGGTTTGAGCTAAATTAAACGCCCGAATTCCAGTATTAGCTCTTTTTTAGATAAGCTGCAATATATCCTGATTTTCCAATACTATATTTTTATTTTTTCCAAAGCCCGCTTTAAAAATAGCTCGTGCAAGTTCAGTGGATTTTATGCTGTATTTAGACCCAAATAGTTTTAAAAGGGGATATAGTTTTCGGATTATTCTATAGGAAAAATTGGGCTCTTCCCTTTTTTCAAAGGGATAATTATAACTGGGTCTAAAAATATATAGACTTTTAAAACCGTGGCTTATTAAATAATTTTCCGCCATTCCTTTATATTTGGCAAACGACATCCTGCTTTTTTCTTTTGGATCAGCACCAGCACCACTCAAAAAACAAAAATGAGCCTGTGGACTATTTTTCTTAAGAATATCTGCAAAAGCCTTGGTATAATCTACTGTTATTTCTTTGAATTTAGCATCTGGCACACTACCAGTATAAGCTCCTAAACAGAAATAAGCTATATCCACATTTTCAAAATAACTTTGAATGGAGGAAAAATCCTTAAAATCATCGTGAATTATTTCTACAAGTTTGGAATGCTTAATTCCTGATGGAGTTCTGGATATAGAAGTAACAATTTCAATTTTTATAGAACCCAGACATTGCTGCAGTACTATGCTTCCTACCATACCCGTAGCACCCGTTATTATCACATTTTTCATATGCTAAATTTATGCGTTTATTTAGCTCATATAAAATATAAAGCATAATTAATCCCAATCAGCCCAGGCGTAATTCATTTTAATATCTGGACTATTCAAGAAAAATGCTTCAGGGAGAATGATAAGAATCTACAACTTGAGCACAACTATTCCCCTTAGGATATTTCCCCCTTTACCAACCCAGAAAAAACCTATTCATAAAGGGTTTTATTCCTTTAATAATCTCATTATAAACCTATTAAATTAGCATATTCAAAAAATAAACCACAATCACTAATACGAAATCCATATGAACAATTCTGAAAAAGCAAATCAAGTTTTAGAAGAAATCAAATCTAAAGTAGAGAAGAATGAATTCTTTTCGGGGATAGAAATTACTTCTATAAATAAAAAAGAGGTGGGCACCGAGGATGTTTGTGTCCGGGTATTGGTCAATAAAAAAGATGTGACCCACGCTGATATGGGAATTCCCAAAGAAAAAGATGGAATACCTATAGAGATTGTGAATAGAACGATAGAAGCTCAGAGTCAATAATACAAAATAAACTATGCTAGAAACTCCTAAAATGTATAACTAAACTTAAACTGTAATGAAGAAATTAGAGGAAATTATTAAGGAAAAAGAGGCCATAGAGGCAAAGCTCTTCAAGTTAAAAGGAGTGACTGGAGTGGATGTAGGCTACAAATACGTAAATGGAAAAAGGACTGATGAAATTGCCATTCGTGTACATGTCAAAAAAAAGAAGGCCAATGTAAGTGAAAAGGAAAAAGTACCTGCCGAAATTAATGGTATAGAAACAGATGTTATCGAAATGGAAATCCATCCTCAGGTAATTGCCTTAAAACTGGAAGAAATTAGCGTGTTTGCAGACACAAACACCTACTCAACTGTAAAAGGAGGTATTAGCATTGGACCAGAAAGAGCAATTGGAGGCTACATTTATACAGGAACTTTAGGTTGTATTGCCAAAGACAATGGCAGCAATAACCCTGTCTTACTGAGTAATTTTCACGTAATGTGTGTGGATAATAGTTGGAGCGTAGGCGATTATATGTGCCAGCCCAGTAGGGTAGATAGTGGTAGTCCTGGAACAGACCGCGTAGGTTCACTTTCCAGAGCTGTTTTAAGCAATCATGTAGATGGCGCTATTTCCACTTTAAGTGGGCGACCCAGCGATTGTTCTATTGTAGACATAGGAGATGTAAAAGGTACAGCGAGCGCTACATTAAACGCACCGGTTAGAAAACGGGGTAGAACCACATTATATACAGAAGGTTTTGTAGATGCTATTAACGCAACGATAAACGTGAATTATGGGTCCACATTAGGGGTTAAAACCTTTACCAATCAAATAGGCATCCGTCCCAATACAGGTACCAATCCAAAATTTAGCCAAAAAGGCGACTCCGGTTCTGTGGTTGTAGATGAAGACAATAAGATTATTGGACTATTATTCGCTGGTAATGATGATGGATATACATATATAAATCCCATTAATTATGTGTTGAATGAACTCAATATTTCTATCTGTACCAAATTAGCAAAAAGCGTGATTAAAGATTTTGCAGATAATAAAGGTGGACGTAAGGACTTTAAGGAAAAAGTTGAAAAAGTAGAGTCAAAGGAGATCAATAAGGATAAACTTGAAAAAATCGAAAGCAAAGAGTTTAAAGAAATCGGCGAACATAAAAACTTTATTTCAGATAAAGTGGATAAACCAATAACCGATAAGCTCGATAAGCCTTTTGATGGTGGGAAACTTCGGGAGATTAATCCTGGTATCCTCAATCCAGGAATTAAAAATCCCGGGATTACAAATCCTGGTATCAATAATTATTTAGAACAAAGAGTCGCAGATCTGGAAAACATGATGAATTCTATGTCTGCCTTCATAGGGCAGGAATTGCGACCAGATTTAAGTTCCGGTGCTTTAAACCGGGAAGATGATATAAACAAGGCTCAGGAGAAAATGAACAAGGATATAGCCGATAGTATGGGCTAAAACTTTGGCGAGCTAAAATTTCATTAATCAAAATAAACTGTCCTGCTATTCCAATAGCACAAATAGCAGGACAGTTTTAATTCAATTTATATGAATATTATTTTATGTCATCCTCAGGATCGCGATGCAATTTGGTTACATATGGAACTGAAACAAAAACAGGTTCCAGTTCATTTGTTAGCTCCAGAACAACTGTTAATGGCAGATGAGTGGACACAGTATATAGATACCGATTCTGATAGTTATAGGGTTAAAACCAAAAGCGGAATCACACTAGATAACACCGAAAGACATTTTTTGTTTAACCGGATTCAATTGGCACAATCACCTATATGGAACAAAGCAGAAGAAACAGAAAAAAATTATGTGCAAGCGGAACTAAATGCCGCTCTTATGAGTCTGCTCTACAGCATGCAACGCAAAAGCACAATTTTAAATCCTGTTGTGGGTTACAGTCTTTCAGGGGTGTATTGGTCAAAGGATCAATGGACAAAAGCGGCCTATGAGGCGGGTTTTGAAGATGTAGCCATAACTGAAGAATCAGCGATTCCCTACCATTCAATTCTGGTTGTTGATGATAAAGTTATTCCAAACAACACTGATGAAGAAGTTATTGAACAGGCTTTATCGCTTTCAAAATTGGCGCAAACTCCTCTTTTGGAAATCACCTTTAGTCGAGATGGCAAACAGTTAACAGGAGCCAATAGTTTTCCTGCATTAAAAAAGTATGGAAAAGAATTGGTGGATATAATTCAGCAAAAAATGTTATGAATGATAAAATGATTTTACTGTGTGGGATTCCCAGCGAGGGACCCATTGCCAAGGCAAATGAAGCTCTTTTAAAAAAAGGGGCTCATGTGGTTGTATTTAATCAAAGACAGTATGCAGACACCCAGGTTGAGTGGTCTTTTGTAAATGGCAAACCCAGCGGATTGTTACATACACATAACTGCAGTTATCAACTCGACAATTTTAAAAGTGTCTATACCCGTTTTATGTCAGAAATGGATATTCCAGAGGTAAAAAATACAGATGAAAAAAATATAAAAAGCTGCCGCTCCTTGCACGAATCTTTATATCAATGGCTGGAAGTAACAGATTCTAATGTGGTTAATAGGCATAGTTTAATGTTTAGCAACAGCAGTAAGCCCTATCAAGCACAAATTATCAGGCTTTTTGGCCTTAAAACTCCACCAACTGTTATTACAAATAATCCCGAAGTTGCGCTTGCTTTTTATAACAAGCACAAGTCCGTTATTTATAAATCCATAAGCGGCGTGCGTTCTATAGTAAAAGAATTTGATCCTTCAGATTTGGAGCGTCTTGCAAAAATTAAATATTGCCCCGTTCAGTTTCAAAAAAAACTGGGTGGTTTTGATGTAAGAGTGCACGTCATCGGTAAAAAAACAGTGGCTACAAAAATCGTATCAACAGAAGTAGATTACAGATATGTTTCAAAAACAAAAGGAGAAACAATTCTTGAACCTTTTGAAATACCAGACTATGTAAAACGGTCTTGTATTCAGATCAATGCTGCGTTGGGGTTAAGTTTTACAGGAATAGATCTTCGATTTACAGATGAAGGTGTGTATTGTTTTGAAGTAAATCCTATGCCTGGGTATTCTTATTATGAAAGTAATACGGGGCAGGGGATATCTACCTTGCTGGCAGAATATCTTATAAATGCAGAATAATCTGCCGCCATTAAATTCAACTTACAGAGAAGTGGCAACCAATAGTCAATTTTAATTTTAGTGTGAAGGGTATAGCATAAGTAAGTTTACGAGAATACGCAAATATCACGTTTAAGGTATAGAAGAATTAAATGCTCAAGAAGGAAGGATTCTTATTGAAATTATAAAATTAAAATACAAGCTTTTTCAGGTTTTAAACAGCGCCGATACTATTATTACACAGTTGCTTATAATTGAAATAAGTGGTTTATTTGTGTATTAATTACTCAAATAAACCACTCTTTTTTTTTACTTCCTACATTTCCCCTTCACCCACAGGTTCTGAAGACACATAGACCACATAGCTCTTAGATGTGGTATTAAAAGTTACCAAGACAGGCTTTTCATTGCGTATTAAATCTATATAGTCAGTATATCGATCAATAGATTGATATCCCACACCCGTTTTAATATTTTCATTGTATGTATTGGCTGGTAATTTGCCCTCTTGAAAAATAAGATAGAGCCTGTAACCATCAGCGCAATACAAATTAATTCTTCCCGAATTATCCCCGTTGGGATAAAGGAATGCCGCATAACGTTCGCAATTTTTGATGAATGCCATTTTATTTGTTTTTAAAATTAGAAACTAAAGGTCATCATCTAAATGATAAAATGCATCAGGTAATGTCCTATTTAAGAGAGGGGATATCGCCCTGGTTAAATACCCCAAAAAGTAAAGTGGTCTTTATTAATTAATCCCTCTTTATCTTCTTTATATAGTATTTCACTGTAATATTTATTTCTAATGATTTGAACAAAAACACCCTGGGTAAACCTGCTAGAACCCTTGGGGAAAATCCTATATAGAAAGGGGTGATTTCCTTTTAAACTCTGATTATCATTTATTTAACTTCGTATTCTCAATTTTCGAATTGCATAGATCAGTAGAAAAATATATTGATCTCAAAATCTTCTCCTAAGCTTTATCCCTTCAAAAAATTGCATTAAAAAATGGTGCTGTGAAAACGGCTATAAATAATCAAAAAGCGAATAATTATTAAAAACGGGAAAGCCGAAAACGTATTAGAGTAGGTACAATTAAATTAAAGAAATCATGCCAAAATTAGATGACAAACAATTGCTCCAGGCAAGACAGGAATTCAAGACCTATCTTACAATTGGAGAAAAGGGATTTTCAAGATTAAAAATGAAAACCCCTTTAGAATTTCTTCAAAGCAAGGGCAATACCTCCTTTGAAGAATTGGGATGTGTGGGATACAATCCTGCATTTAAAGAACTAACCGCAGTGGTTAAGATTAAACGACCAACAGGTTATGGCGGCAATCTTTGCAGTAGAGGTTCTTATGAATTTGTGCGCTTTTACATGGATTATCAAGATGGTAATGGCTGGCAGGATGTAGGCTATACTGGCTTTAAGGTACACGACATCCCAACTTTAGAAGACTGTGAAGGCAAAGGGGAGAAGCCCATAGATTATGTAGCACGCTTAAAAATCAATCCAAAACGTTACTTCTGCAATAAGGCCAATATTCCAAGGGTGAGAGCCATTTTATCATGGAACAACATTCCCGCTCCTAATGATCCCAATCAGAATGTAGGGCCCTACACTTGGGGAAATGCAAAGGATGAAAATATCCAAATAAGCCCAATTAAGTTTATATTACCAGATTTGCCAATTGGTAATCTAGGAAACTTTCTGGAAAAAGCGATTCTCAATCCTTCTATTTCATTAAATCAGATTGCTAAAACAAGTCCAGGTGGAATTGGAGATTTAAAAAGCTCAATTAAAGAAGTTTCACCCAAGAAATTAGGCTTTGACGAACTGACTGAAAGTTATAGACAGCAAAAGGTAGAACCGCATCGTTTCGGCTACTCTTTATTAAAGAAATCTTTACAGACGCAGGACACTGCCTTAAAGCAAAACCTTATAAAGGCCTTTGAAGCTAAGAATTTTTCCTATCTGGAAAACATACTTGAACTTCAAAACATGAAGTGTAATGTTAATTACGAGGAGTTGTTCTGTATAGGAGCAGACTACAATCAGGAAGCTCTAGTGGGGACTTTAAAAATAAAACGCAATTCTGGTTATAGCGGAGATTTATGCAAAAAAGGAAGTAAGGAATATGTTGCTTTTTATATTCAGGAAGAGACCAATTGTGAGTGGATACATGCGGGGACCACTTTTGTAGAAGTACATGATATAGAGCCTCTTCCAGATGGGGGAATTTCCTATTCTGTCATCTTACCTTATGACTTTTCAAAACTTAAAAAAAGATGCAACGAGCCCCAGGTTTTAAAAATAAGAGCCGTGCTCTCCTGGAATTCTGCACCAGAAGGAATGGAATGTCAAAATTGGGGGAATGTAATAGAGTCTTATATTCAATTAAGACCACGTGAGATTTATGGCGATGGTCCTAAAATGGTAATTGTTGGAGGTGTTGCTACCGATGAGATCAATGCGTTTTCCGGACTCACCATTCCTGGAGCTTCCTTAGTTCATAATGGTCTTGGGGTTTACAACAATTCACCTTTTGGCGGTATAATTACCGTACAAGGAATAAGTGCTCCTTATGAAGATCAAAAATATAAGGTAAAAATCACAAATCTTACAACGGCTACAAGCTATTACCTAACTGATTCTTTTGATCTCGTAGGATTTGATTTTGTAGCGGGAGTAGTTACCCATTCTGTTTCTACACCTGTGGGCTACGAATACACGTATCCTGCTTATGCAGATAATATAGGCAGTTACATGGCACGTTTCTCACCAGGAACCAATGACAGGTTATTAATTACTATAGAACATAATGACGGTTCTAGCGACAGTCAGGTAATTCAAATGGATAATACAAGTCCGAAAGTAACCATGTCTATAGATGACGGTGGTAACTGTACCCATTATAACAAAGGTGATATCATAAATGGAGTATTTAGTGTGGATGTGGACCATTTGGAAAGTTATGCCCTCACAACTTCTGTAGGAACTTATCAGCACGTTAGTGGTATTCCTCAATTTGGAATAGGGGATGACGGAGATCCAGATGGAAATGGAGCATTTAAAATTGCAACAGATCCCAACAAAAATTGTGGAGGAATACATTTACGAGCCTATACCAAAACCATTTGGAATAGCGCCAATGTTGGAATTCATGATGATGCATCGATCACTGTATGTCTTAAATAGAATTTATTAATTGGTAATTAAGTAAACAGCCTCATTAAAGAGGCTGTTTTTTTATCAAGATGAAAATTGATATACGCTAAACGAAAAACGCGACCCTTTGAGGTCGCGTTTTCTATATATTTCGGTTTAGAAATTAACCGTTTATTTTTTCTGCTTCTTTTTTGGCGTCGCCTTTCAATTTATTGTAATTGTCAGTTACAGAACCTTCAACATCGTTGTAAGCTTCTTTTATTTTAGAACCGGCTTCGTTGATTTTGCCTTTAATTTTGGCTTTTTCTTCAGGGGTTGCAGTATTGTATTTCCACCATGCAAAAGCACCACCAGCGGCTAAACCTAATAATGCAAGTAATCCTGTTTTCTTGTTCGTAGTCTTCATAATTTTTAGTTTTAAGTTATGTAAATAAATAGCAAACAAAGTATACGCCATTATTTTGATTGTCAGTATACTTTAATAAAAGTTTAATAGTTTAGGAATTTAGATGTCATAAAAGTGTATTTGCTCGATTTTGAGTGTTATTGAGATATAAGAACTTAACTTTTCTTTAAGTTGTTGCAACAAATACGCTTTAATGATTATTGCTTTTTTAATTATTTAAATACTTTAATTCCTGTAAAATTAAGATGTACTTTCGCGGCTGCTAAAAAAACCTGAATATGAAGCGCATAAGTGAATACAAGAAACTCTTTGGAGTAGAAAAAGAAATTGATTTAAAGACATTAAAAAAGAGTTATAGAGATCTAGTAAAAGACTGGCATCCAGATAAATTTCAAGAAGGGGATGCATTGCGTGAAGAAGCAGAAGTAAAAGCCGAAAAATTATTGATGGTTACCATTTTCTTGTAAGTATTGCCCCAGAAACACTAAAAGCAAACTTGGCCGAATACACGAAGACTATTACCAAATCTGGTATTGCTGATTATCAACATAAAGGGATGGTTCTAGAAATCACTTTTCTTGATGGAACGACTTATGAATACTTTGGCGTTACAAAACAGGTTTATATCAAAATGATTAACAGTGATAAAGTCAATCGTTTTGCAAAAAGGAACATCTTCTCTAACTATACGTATAGAAAATCAAAGCGTATCCTGGAGAATGCTTAATCAGTATTTAAAGCATAACACGCTATAATTTCAAATATAACTTCATTAGGCTCAATGTTTAGTGAAAAAAATATAAAAATATGGCTGAGAAAATAAAAATTGACATAGTATCAGATGTGGTATGCCCTTGGTGTACCATAGGATACAAACGTTTAGAAAAAGCTATTTCCGAATTGGGAGTAGAAGATAAAATCGAGATCGAATGGCAACCTTTTGAACTCAATCCAAATATGCCGCCTGAAGGTGAAAATGTACAAGAGCATATAGCTAACAAGTACGGTGCAAGTGCTGCCGATCAAAAGCGATCTCAAGAGCAAATGGCTCAAGCAGGAGCAGAGCTGGGTTTTAAGTTTGACTATTTTGACGAGATGAAAATTGTTAACACCAGGGATGCTCATATTTCATTGCACTATGCGAAGTACTTTGGTAAACAGACAGAACTTAAAATGGAACTGGTATCTTCATTTTTTAGTAAGCGCAAGGATGTTTCAGATAAAGAAGTTTTAAAACAGGCTTTAGAAAATGTGGGGTTGAATGTAGAAGAAGCAATGTCTCAATTAGAAAATGATACTGCACGTGACCAAGTAAAATCTACTGAAGCGTACTGGCAGAATTTAGGAGTATCCTCAGTCCCTACAATGG
>CAXBEL010000159.1:0-10717 GCA_963974735.1 uncultured Flavobacteriaceae bacterium
TTTTCTCCTTTGATTTCACGGATTCGATTAACTTCCTAAATAAACCTTTCGAAGGTATGTCTAGACCGTTGGTCGGTTCGTCCATTACCAATAGACTTGTATTGCAGGCCAGAGCAAACGCGATGATAAATTTCTTTTGTTGTCCGAATGATAGTTTATTTAGCTTTTTTTTAATCGGGACCTCTAATAGTTCAAGATATTCTTGACAACTTGATAGTGAAAACTTGGGATAGAAGGAACCATAAATTTTCAAAAAGGTATTGGGGCCGATAGCTGGAATGTAGACATCGTCCGGAATGATGTAAATATCTCTTAGAAAAGAGGGGGTTTTGTTGCTAGGGTTTTGTCCCTTTACCAAGACCTTGCCTTTGGTAGGAGTGTTCAACCCCGTAATATTATTTAAAAGAGTGGATTTTCCCGCACCGTTCCTCCCTAAAAGACCGTAGATTTTACCCGATTGCATGTTTAAACTTAAGTCCCTATAAAGAGGTGCTTTTCTATTGTAGTAAAAACTAAAATCCTCGAAATTTATCATCGTTTTATTTTGAACTTGGAGCCTTCTTCTAAATTATTTTGTCTTGGAACTATCAACTGTAATATTCTGATTTAAGAGGAAGCCTTTGGTTAAATTTATTCCACTTCCTATAACCATTTCTGACTTATCAAAGATTTCAGGTAAAAAAGATTCTATCCTTGTACTCCTAATATCCATAAAAGTACTATCAATTAGTTTAGCAGCGAGAGAGTTTATCTTTATCGGATTATCATCGTATCTAAAAGTGGCGACTGCACTTTCGGACATGTTAATTAGCAATGAATCCATACTTACCTTGGTGGCCCCTAGTTTCAAAGTAGAAAACCCCTTGACACCAATTTCCAAATTCTCCGACTTTAAACCCAAATCCAAATAGGAATCATCAAGCATGATTGAATTTAGGTTTTTGTAGGTAATCAACATCTTATAGCTTCTCCGTCGTCTTTGGTTAACTTTAGCCATAAACAAGTCTTGGTTAAAATCAATAACAAGAGTGTCGTCTACTACAGAATACTTAAAATCTGATTTTATTTCATCTTTGTAATGTAGCTTACTGTGAGACCCAGGAATGATGTTGATATAAATTTTATTTCCGCCCTTTATTCTGATATTTGAAAAAGTTAGTGCATTTTGCTTTTCGAATTCCCAATACTCATCGGTTTTATCAACGGAATCAAATTGTTTTTTCAGTTTATAACCGTTAAAGGAAATTCCAATGAATAGGAGCATAATCAAACCAAAAACTATCTTCATGCTTTTTTTCATCTCATTATATTCGTTTGAATTATTATCCTAAAGTTACAAATATTCTTATCCTTAAATTGACTATTTAACGGGGAAATTGTGACAATTGATTTTTAGTTTCAAGTGTTTGACATTAGAAGAAGGTCAGAGCATATCTGGAAGTTTCAAAAAACGACCAATAAAAAAAACGGAATTAGAAATGGCTAGGATAGAGTTTTTGTGCTAAAAAATGTTCGTTTTATGAGATTTTCAGTACTTCCATAATTTTTACACTAAGTATACTCTGCATAACGGCACCAAATCATATTCCTAATGTCAATTTATTGGACATTTATTGTAAAAATGTTTTACATTAAATAAAGATCTTTTCTGCTGTTTAAGTTATAACTGCTTGATATCGTAGCAATTAAAATACTGGCACGATATTAGGTTAAAACTCAATATCCTTTGGATGTCAACTTGTCTAAAGCATTTGGGTAACGACTAATTAGTCACTTAGATGCATCACCTTAAAACGTAAACTATGTTCAAAAATCATTTCAAAACAGCGTTCCGAAGTATACAAAAGAGAAAGGGATTCGCATTGATAAACATCATAGGACTTTCTTTAGGTATCTGGTGTACAATTCTTATTTCGATATGGATTTTCGATGAGTTCGATAAGGATAACTTCCATGTGAAAGGGAACCGCATTAGTCAAGTATTGACACGTGTAAGTTCTATGGAAGATGCTGATAATACTTGGGATGGTACAGGTTATCCTGTTGCAGAAGCTCTTGCAGCTCAAATCCCAGAAATAGAAACTGCAGTCAGAATCACAAGTACTCGAGGGTCTAACCTCCAATTAGACGAAAAATCGAGAAAAATTCAGATTAGGGGCGCTGATAGTGATTTTTTTAATTTATTTTCCTTCGTGTTGAAAGAGGGTCAAACGGACTACTGTCTCAAGAATCTTAAGAGTATTGTACTTTCCGAAGAACTAGCGGCCAACTATTTTCCTAGGGGAAATGCCATGGGGCAAACGGTGAACTTGACATTAGACGAGAAATCGGAACCCTATCGGATAACGGGGATTTTCGAGAAAATTCCAAGACAATCCACAATCAAGTTCGACGCCCTAGTACCGTTGGATAATTTTCTTCCAATGAACAATAAAAGCTGGGGCAATACTTGGGTCCAAACCTATGTACTTCAAGCTGAAAATTCAGACTTGGATCTTTTAGGACAAAAGGTGCGGAAAATCCCGGAAAAAATGGGGGATGATAAATGGAGAACCCTAGTCCTACAGCCTTTGAAGGATCGATATCTATATTCTAAATTCGTGGATGGGAAGGCTGTAGGTGGCAGAATCGATTATGTTATTCTGTTTGGAATCATTGCTTTATTTACTTTGTTAATCGCATGCTCCAATTTTATAAACCTTACTACCGCTTGGGCGATAAAACGATCTAAAGAAGTGGGCATAAAAAAAGTATTAGGTGCAGGCAGAGGTTCATTATTTAGTCAGTTTTTCATGGAATCCGTTGTTCTTGTTTGTTTATCTTTATTGATTGCTGTCTCATTTGCTGGTATTTCAATGCCCTTGTTCAACACTATTACTGAAAAGGACCTTTCCATCGATTTTTTAAACACTCATTTTTATGGCATCCTTTTAATAATAGCAATTGGTACAGTTCTGCTTTCAGGTGTCTATCCGGCATTTTTATTATCCTCTTTTAAAAGCACGAATGCCCTCAAGGAGGAATTACAAGTCAACCCAAATGAGACAAGATTACGAAAGGGGCTGGTTATATTTCAATTCTTTTTGTGCATGGTAATGATTACTGGAACCTTGGTCGTTTACTTCCAGCTCCGGTACATACAGAGCAAAAACTTAGGGCTTGATAAAGAAAATGTTATCTATTTACCAATGGATCAAGAGACTTACCTTCATTCGCAGGCTATGAAAACCGAATTGGCCAATTTTTCAGGCATTGAACAAGTGAGTTTGGCAGGCAGTAATTTTAGCGATATGGGTGGAACCACTTCAGATCCCGTTTGGGAAGGAATGAGTCCTGATACTGGTCAAAATTGGTTTTCCATCCTCGATGTAGATTTTGAACTTTTAGATATGCTAGATATCGCCATAAAAGATGGAAGAAGATTTTCTCCCGATTTCGCTATTGATACACTGAATTATATAGTCAATGAAGAAGCGGTCAAGGCTATGGGAATGAAAGACCCAATCGGAAAATCGTTAAGTTTTTGGGGAGAAGAAGGTGGTAAGATAGTGGGAGTAGTAAATAATTTTCATTTTACTTCATTGCACAATCCTATTACCCCAATGATTATTAGATGTAGACCTAAAAACACCTATTTATTTTACCTGAAAACCAAGCCCAGTAAGGCGATGGATGCCATTGCTCATATGCAAAAAATACATGAACAATTCAGTGGGCTTCCTATGGAATATCATTTCTTGGACGAAGCAATTGAGAAAGGGTATAAGAATGAAAAGAAAGTACAGCAGTTGGCGGGTGGATTTGCTGCAATTGCAATTATTATTTCCTGTTTGGGTCTTTTTGGCCTAGCTATGTTTACGGCACAGCAGCGTGTAAAGGAAATTGCCGTCCGTAAAGTCTTGGGGGCCAATATTACCGGTTTGTTTCAATTGCTATCAAAAGACTTTATAAAGCTTGTGGGCCTTGCCTTATTAATTGCTATGCCAATATCGTGGTATCTAATGAACAGTTGGATACAAGGGTTTGCCTTTCATATTGATATCCAGTGGTGGATGTTCGTTGTAGCGGGTGTATTCTTGCTGACAATCTCGCTATTAACTGTTAGTTATCAAACCTTAAAAATAGCAACCACAAACCCTGCTAAAAGTTTACGGACGGAGTAAACCTAAAAAAGGGCCGTTTTACGGTACTACCCTATTGTCAAAAATATAGAATGGTTCCCAGTTCCATTTGTCGTTCTTTTTAGTAGTTCCAGTAATTTACCTTTTACGGAACTAAAAATTATTGATTATTATAGAAGTGAGTTTTTGCCTTAATTAGAGGTAATAAGCTATCGTTTATTTGAACTTTGGTTTAATTTCCTCTATTTAAAACACTAATTACCAATCGTTTTACCGTTTCCATTTCTTCCGGCTTACTGGAGGCAATGAATAGAGTTAAACTTGCCAAGGTATCATTACTGATAATTGCTTTGCCATTTTGAAAAACAAGCATGCTGTTAGCATTTAGGAATTTAAGAAAACATGCTGCTGCTATTCGCTTATTGCCATCAACAAAAGAATGGTTTTTAGTTATTAGGTATAGTAATGTGGCCGCCTTTTCTTCTATTGTAGGATAAAAATCCTCCGTTCCGAAACCTTTGGTGATCTGTGCTAGGGAGCTTTGAAAATTTTTGTCCTTTTCCCTTCCAAAAACGTCAGAGTCAAATTCAGTTGACATCTGTTGGATAAGTACCTGGTATTCCTCTATGCTAGGAAATATGGCTTCTTTTTTGGTAAGGCCTCTCTTGTCCAAGCTCTCGTGATCGTAGTCATCCAATAATTCCAAACCTTGGGAAAACAGTCTCAGCCATTCATTACTTTCATAGTTTGACTTTTCTTGAATTGCTCTGCCCAATATCGAAATACCGTTTCTAAGTATTTGGATTTCCTCTTCCTTTTGGGCCAACCTATTTTCATTGACTACATAACCCCTAACTAGATACTCTTTTAGAGTACGAGTAGCCCATATTCTGAATTGGGTCCCCTGTTTTGAATTTACTCGGTACCCAACTGAAATTATGGCGTCTAAATTATAGAATAAAACTTTACGCTTTACATGTCTATTACCTTCTTTCTGAACTACCGAGTATTTCTCGGTAGTTGCCCTTTTATCCAATTCTTTGGTGGCAAAGATATTTTTCAAATGTAGGCCAATGGTATCAGTATCTTTATCAAACAACTCTGCCATTTGTCTTTGATTCAACCAAATGGTGTCATTATCCAACCGTATTTCAATACTTGGCCTATCATCATACAATATAATCTCTCCCCTGTTCATCCTGTTTTGGTCTAAAGGTAAGAATCAAAAAAAGAACAAATTATCATCACGCTTAATAGCGTTTATTTGAACTTTTAAATCAACAAATCATTTAAATTCATATAACATATCATCAAACCCCATTAAGGGATAGTTTTGTAATAGTCTCGACAAAGAGAACAGTCTTCTCAAAACCTGTAATTGAGATATGAAGCTGTTTTTTAAAAAAATCTACAAGCTCATATCTATCGTCAGTCAAAGACTTGATTTTTTTATAATTTCTAGAGTTTTGTAAATGATCGTGTTTAAACTTAGTGCCGATCGTATTATAATGAACTATTTCCTTCCTACTCTGATTTATGATTTTGTAGTCGAAATCCCTAAATTCCCTCAACCAGAAATAATATTCATTGTGATATTGGACAGGTATAACATCAATAATTTTAGGGAAATAAACTTGATGTGGCTTTAACAAATCTGGGAAATATGCCGCTATCAAATCTCCTATTCTATCCCAATAATTGTACAGTTTTTGGCTTACAACATCAGCGAACATACTATATCTATAAGCGGGCAGATTTTCATAGTTTGGATATAACATTTTTCCAGCAAATGGAAGGCCATCATCAATAGGGCTATTCATATAGGGCCGATATAAATACATATTGGCAATGAAATACATTATTTCATCAGAACATAAGACTAAGTCGTCAAAATTCTGAATAAAGTCAAAAGACTTATAATATTTGCATCGACCTTTGCGAGTGATAACGGCGTGCCATTCTACAATATTTCGCCCGTTTACCAGAAACTCATTGTTCAACCCCTTTAGAGATGTAAGTTTTTCTTTTTGATAAATATCATAAATCAATTTCTGATAATCTGCAATAATTTGTTCTTGGTAATCGCTCATTGTGATACTTATCCTTTATTTGAACTTTCCAGTTGCGGTATTACCGTTCCCTAACTATGATTTATATCCATTGTTGAGTGAACTTTACTAAAGTTGAAAAGCCTGATTTAGTAAAATAGTAAATAAAAGTAAGGCTACATGACCTATTATTTAGGAAATACTATCATCGAATATAATTAGCTCTGATTCTAAATCCTGATTGACGGTTAAGCTATCAACAATTGTAAATGCAATTAATCCCTTTTTTATTAATCTATTCGAAAACGAAAGTTCATCAAGGATTCTCAACATGATTTCATAATCCTCTTTCTCATTTATCTGGTTGTTGACTATGTAAAAATTTAATTTATCGATTAATTCCTGTTTTCTTTTGTCAAAATAATCTTTATTCATCCTTTATTTGAACTTTCGAAATTGAAGATAAGGATAAATTGGCAAGTGAAGTTCTGATTTAATGAACCCGCTTATACGAGACCCGTATCCCGAAGTTTCCTTTCAATGGACTATCGTATTGTTAGCTGATCGTAGCTCAGTAGCTACGAGCCCAATAACTATCAAAATTTCAAATAGAAAATAAATACCTCCCAATATAGTCAATGAGTGTCGAAAGCTGAAAATTAGTGCAATCGTTAATAAGCTGTACAGCAAATTAGCATATGCTATACCTCTCATAAAAGGCCTCCAATTATTGTTCTTCCGAGAATAGTTCCAAAGTGAATAGAATGCAAATAATAAGGCTATCGAGGACAAACTATAAAGAATTCCTCTTGGCATTCCAACCAGCCTTTCAATATTTACGAACACTACTCCTAACATAAAAGCAGAAAAAAACGAGCCAATCCCATCTATTAAGAACAATTTTTGATGTTTCATTTTTTTGAGAACATACATTATCCCGACATAATTTATCCTTTATTTGAACTTTGAAGGAAGATACTAAAAATCTTGGCTAAAATAAACTCTTTACAAAAGGTGCGTTCTGTAAAGAGTTTGAATAAACAGCGCATCCTTTATTTATTTGAACTTTGATATTTTGTCATTTGCTTTTTTCAAATTCATCTTGAATTCATCCAATTTTGGTTCAACATCGCTTCTACCTGAAGAAACTAATGCATTAAAAACAGATATAGCTCTTTTCAGAATACGTACTTCTTCCTGCAACAATTTTCTTTTACGATATAAAATTGCTAGTCGTCGATAAGGGAAGCTGCCTTCAAATCCCTCAGAAAGGTTTGCTTCATAAAGGGCCATTGCATCTAATGCCCTCCCGTCCTTTTCTAGTTGTTTACCCAACAGATTTCTTTGGACTTGAGCATCGAAATTATTACTCATTCTTTATTTGAACTTTGTACTGTTGTTAATATAATTGAGATTTTAGCTATGACCACAAACTTTTTAGTTTAGACCATAAGCTGTCTTTCTCTTTTTGTTTAGTACTATTATCACTCTTGCCTTTATTCGTTAGTGAGGTATGGGTTTTTTCTTGATTCTCACTTATTTCGAAAGCCTCCTTTTCTTTGGAGACTTTTTTTAATTCTAGTTTTGATTCCGATTTAGCTTTTTCAACATTTTTAATTTCTTTTTTTTCATGCGTTAGATTCGAAGCCCTATGGCTGGATTCATCTGCTATATGGGAATCGTCCGCTATTTCATTCTCAATAACTTTATATTCATCTTCCACTCTGTCGGAGATTAATTTTTCATAAATATAAATCTGCATATCGTAGTCCTCAGGAAATTGCTCGATAGCCTTTTTTCTAGAATCTGCATCTTTGAATTTTGACATTTTTAGCTTTGAATCAATTTGTTTGTCATAAACATATTGTTGCATATCATAATCGAAAGGAAAACTTTTAAGAGCTATATTCTTAATTTCCATATCTTTTACAGAAGCCATGTACTTCTTAGCATTAATAGCTTTATCATAAATGTGCTGTTGCATACAAAAGTCATTCTTGTACTTATTTATTGCGTACTTTTCTAGTTCTTTATCAGCCACAGTTTCCATATACAAATATGCTAATACTTGATTCTTGGATATATGATCTTGCATTTCCTTATCTAATGGATACTGCTTTTTTGCAAATCGTTTTATTTTGGCTTGTACTTTTTTGTCTAGCTTTTTTTCTTTCTCAACTGCTGGTTCTTTTTCTGATTTCTGAACCTCCTTATTTTTATTTTCAATAAATGCAACTTCTTTCTTTTCTCTTAGGTCTTCTTCAAGTTGTTGCTTTTTTATTAATAGGTTAGAAATGTTTTGTACTTGTTCCTCCTTTTTAACATCCTTATCTGTGATGATTTTTTGTTCTTGACTTTCCTTTTCTTGAGTTATGTTCCTTACAATTTGGGATAAACCTTTAAATTCAAATGTTATGGGTTTGGTTGCCTCTTTGAACTCAATAGTATATTCGCCTTTTGCTTCATTTACTTCAATAACCTTTCCTTGATTCCAAATGGGGTGATTAACTAAGTTACCTATCTCAAATTTCTTCTGAATTGATTGACGTTTGGCGTTTAGTTTGAGTTGCTCTTTAGCTTCTTGAATAATCTCCTGACTTAACTCTCCGTTACGAACAAAATAGCTGTCGCTAATTTCAAATAGAAAACGGGATGGATATTTACTCAAGCCTGTACTAAAATTGAAGCCTTCTGATTCGGTCATATAAAATGCCTTTTCAGCTCTTGTAATAGCCACATAGGTTAAGCGTCGCTCTTCTTCGAGAGCTTTGGCTCGTCTTTCTTTAATCGACATTGCGCTAGGCAGGACACCTTCAGTAAAACCACAAAGAAAAACGTATGGAAACTCAAGACCTTTCGAAGTATGAATGGTCATTAATTTGACTCTATCATTTTTATCATCATCAATATCCATATCTGTATAAAGAGCAATCTCTTGCAAATATTCAGTAAGGTTTATAGGTTCTTTAACTTGGTTTTCTAATAGAATAATTGAGTTCTGAAGCTCTTTAATATTATCTAACCTATCCGTATCTCCATCAGTTCTATAATAAGCTGAAAGACCGCTGTCATCCATTATTTCTTTAACTAAATCAGAGATAATTAAATCAACTTTTGTTCTCTTAAACTTCTCTATAAGTTCAATGAAATCTATTGCTCCCTTGCGCTTTATGTCCTTTTCAGATATGTTTTCTTTTAACGCAGAATAAAGAGAAACGTTTTCCTTCTCAGCGATTTTGGCAACATTTTCAATAAATTTTTTACCTAAACCTCTACTCGGTCTATTAATAATCCTTAGAAATGAAAAATCATCTTCAAATTCAATCAATCTTAAATAGGATAAAACATCTTTAATTTCTTTGCGTTCAAAAAACCTTATCCCACCAAAAACTGAATATGGAATGTTCTCTCTTATTAAAGATTGTTCAATACTTCTTGAAATATGATTAGCTCTATATAATATTGCAAAATCAGAATGTTTACAGCTTTCATCCTTTACCAGTCGTTTAATTTCATTTGCTACCCATAGTCCTTCCTCGTAATCATTTTTACCATGAAAATGAACAACTTCAACACCTTCTGGGTTTTGGGTAAACATGTCTTTATCGACTCTTATTTTGTTGTTTTTTATGATGTGGTTTCCAAGACTTAAAATATTTGGTGTAGAGCGATAATTTTGATTCATTATAATTGTTTTTGAGTCAACAAATTGTTTATCAAAATCAACTAAAATTTCAGGTTTGGCACCTCTCCATTCGTATATAGTTTGGTCTGGATCTCCAACAACAAACAGGTTTTTATGTAATTGAGAAAGCATCTCAATCAGCATAAATTGTTTTTGTGAACTATCCTGTGTTTCATCTACTTGAATATAGTGAAGTCTTTTCTGCCACTTTTCAAGTATCTCTGAGTTGTTTGAAAAAATGTAAAGAGTGAAATTGATTAAATCATCAAAATCTAAGGCAAAGTTTCTTTGTTGTTTTTCTAAATACCGAATAAAGACTTTTTCTATTTCGTTATCTGTTTCTTTTTTCTTTGAATCAAGGATGTATTGCAGATATTCCTGTGAAGTTTTTTGTTTACTAATGTATCTTAAAACTTGTTTAAAAGTGAATACTTTGGAAGTTAAACCTAATTCATTATAAACCTGCCGAAGAACAGTTTTTTGGTCTTCAACGTCCATTATGACGAAGTTTTTTGGATATTGAATTTTGTTTATGTCTTCTCTTAAAACTCTAACACAAAATCCGTGATACGTAGTGATGTAACTTAAATCAGAATTTTCACCAATTAATCTTCTTACCCTTTTACGCATTTCTTGTGCGGCCTTATTTGTAAAGGTTACACAAAGTATACTAGATGAGTTAATCCCTAAGGCTTCAACAATGTAGGCGTATCTATTGGTAAGCGCTTTAGTTTTACCTGAACCTGCGCCAGCAATTACCCTAACGTAACCTTCAGTTTCCATGACAGCTGCTAATTGCTGTTCATTTAAATTCTCTTTAAGTCTTTCGAATCAATTACTGTTTCACCTGAAGATAAAAAGTT
>CAXBEL010000160.1:0-10692 GCA_963974735.1 uncultured Flavobacteriaceae bacterium
CGGGTACTTTAATGTGCAAAAGGAATTTATTAGAAAAATTCCCTTATCGCAATAAATTCAAATACTTTTGTGATTATGACTTATTGTTACGAATATATGAAGCTAATGAAGATGTGGTCTTTATTAACATTCCAGAGCCTCTATATCACTATTATATATGGCAGAAAGGAACAAAATTTAAGAAGGATTGGTTTGATTATAATATTTTTCTTCGTGATTGTAAACAGCGCAGGAGAAAGGGATTAGAAGAATTTAAAAATCCCGCTGCAATGTTTTCATACTATAAAAAAGATAATAGATTAAAATTCATATTTTATAAAACGGCGATCAAAATATTAATGGTAAAATTAAAAATCAAGAAATTTTAATTATAACTTTTTTCAACATTTTAAAATCCCATAAGGAACCTCTACTTTCTTAAAATTAATTAGCTACATGCGTAAAGCAAAAGTGCTTACCCTACGGATAAGTTTGGGTACATATAAAAAATTTATTTATGATATTATTGAAGCAGCTCAATTGCGACAAAGCAATTATACTTGTGTAGCTAATGTGCACATGATAGCTGAAGCTTTTTATAGCAATTCTTATTCTTCTATTGTTAATAATGCTGATATTGTTACTCCTGATGGTAAACCAATTGTTTGGGCATTAAAATTCCTATATGGCATTAAACAGGAAAGGGTGGCAGGAATGGACCTGCTGCCTGATATATTAGTGGAAGCTGAAAAAAGAAAGATACCTGTTTATTTTTATGGTGGCACAGATAGCATGCTGGTAAAGACACATGAATATTTGAATCATGCTTATCCTAACTTAATCATTAGCGGCTTTTGCAGCCCTCCTTTTCGCGAACTAGCAATAGAAGAAGAAGAAGAAATGACTAACAAAATCAATCAATCTGAGGCAAGAATAGTTTTTGTAGCTCTTGGTTGCCCCAAACAGGAAAAATGGATGTCCAGAATGAAAGATAAAATAAATTCTGTTATGATAGGAGTTGGTGGAGCTTTACCAGTATTAATAGGGATGCAAAAAAGGGCGCCACTATGGATGCAAAAGAGTGGTCTAGAATGGTTTTTTCGTTTATATCAGGAACCCAGACGTTTGTTTAAAAGATACGCATCTACTAATACCTTATTCACATGGCTTTTGATAAAAGAATATTTTAGAATTAAAATTATAGGTAAAAAATGAATTACATTTTTCGAATGGTTTGTTTTAAAATTAATCATTATCATATTAAGGACTAATCTAAAGAAAGAACATCAAAATATTTTTGGTCGGAAAATATATAGAAAGTTTGCAATTGGGTTTAAATGTAATTATATTTTGTTGGTTATCAATGTAATAAAGAAATATTAACAGTGAAATAGAGAATTACTTTTAAAAGAAGGAATTCAAGAAATAGGTTTAAATTTATAATATTGTATATGAATGTGTTTTAGTAGGAACAAATGAAACGGAAAAAATATTAATCTTATAGACCTATTGAAAAACCCAAGAAGTACCATTATAGTGGTAAATACCTTTTGTACCATCTGTTTGATATATGGCCATTCCCTCTTTTGGGGTGCTAATAGAATTTTTTTGTGATGATGTCATGGGTGGATATGGGTAATTACTATATGACAAACCATTATTCATTACAAAATCATTTTTATAAGCAACATATTGCTCAGTATTTAAAAATTGCCAGGCATCATTTATGATTGTGTTATCTAATACTATAGATTTGGTTTTACCACTTTGGTTATGAACCTTAATAATACCCTCTCCGTAATTTGGCCTACTCTCAGTCATATCAAAAATATTATCTTTAATTACCCAGTCGTAACCGTGTAGCCATATAACGGATTTTGATGCATGACGGCTCCTAAAAATGTTACCTGAAATATTAACCTTTCTGATATAATCATTCGTTGCTTGTATTGCTCTTTCGGTAAAGCCGTGAATAGTGTTATTTGTTATATCAAAATAACCAGCATAGTCTGTTAATCCATCATAAGAAGTGGGCTGAAAATCAGGATCTGTAGTAGTACCGACTAATAATATCCCAGAAAATTTAGCAGGCGTATGATCGCTTATAGAACTTGATGTATTCAATGTAATATTATTACCTGAAATCTTAACCGCGAATCCGTATAGCTCCATTGCGTTAGCCTGATCCGAACCCTCTGTACGAGTGGCAGGCAATCCTTCTTCCCCATTATAAGCACCAATATGTATAATATTGTTTGTAATACTACCTTGATTGATTGTCCCCTCAAGAGCACTCCTGTCTGTAGTGATAAGTGTATTGTTTGAAATCTGACCATATTGGGCATCTATAGAAAGACAAAAACCATAGTCCCTGGTAGGATATTTGATGATATTATTTTGAATCATTACTTTACGCGGAAGTCCATTTCCATTTATTTCAATTCCCATCCAACAGCGAGAAATATTATTTCCCGTAATAATCCAATCCCCAAGATCTTCCGGCGGGTATGCTTCACTTTGCGAACCCCACCCGTAAGAAAAAATACCATCCCCAGAACAATTGTATATAAAGTTGTTTGTAATTATGGTTTTTCTAATGTTTTCATTTAAGTTAATTGCCCGGAATGATGTATTGTTCATATCAATCCCTGTTCCTCCCGGTTCGGTAATTACAAGATTATTAGGATCACCGATATTATAAAATATACAATCCTTTATAACTATTTCATCGTTTGAATATAAATGAGGATCATTACCAGAACCAAGCATAATTCCATGTCCAAAAAAATCATGGATACGGACTCTTTCAAATCGAAATCTACTATTGTTTGATGGGTATGAATTAACTTGAATAGCCGCTTCAACTTGTTTTTCATTACCCGTTATGGTCAAATCTTCAATTGTTATATCATTTTTGCCATTAGCTTTAAAAAGAGGCTCAGTACCTGAGTAAGATGCATCAAAAGTTATGAAGGTTTTGTCCATTCCGGCACCCATTATATGAAGACCAGAAGAATGGATGTTTATAGTTGATTTTATTTTATAGTTGCCGGCAGGCAGGTAGATAGTTTTTTTATATTTTACTCCTGCCTCCATTCCGTATTGTAGTGCTTTAGTATCGTCTGTATTACCATCTCCAGTAGCATTATTTTCTGCACCAACTAGAGTAACAAGATCTGTTTTGACATCTATAACATGCGTCTGTTGAGAAATTATTGAAACACCATCTTCCACAAGAATCCATTTTTCTGAAGATATTTGCCTAAGGTGACCACTTCTTATAGAGGGATTATTTATTCTATTATAATTAATATCATAAAGATCCAATTTGCCATTGTTTAAAATAATATTTCCTTCTCCTTGTGCTTCAAGAAATACTTCTTTTGCAGAAAATGTGATTTCTTTAGGGAGAACTAGGGTATCGTTTTCTGAAGATTTATTAATGAAAAGAGCGCCTAAATCGTTATATTTTAACGTATAATTATTAGTAGTGTATTTGATTCTTCTTGGATTTTGATTCTTAATTAAAATCCATTCATCGGGAGAAACTTGGCGTATATACCCACTTCTAAAAGAAGGCTTTTCAATTTTGTTGTGGTTAACATCGTAAAGATTTAAATTTTCTCCATTTAGCACAATACTTCCTTCTTTATGAGACTCAAATTTAATGGCTTTTACAATATTTTTTAAATTAGTTGGAATAATAATGGTATCTGTGGTTGCAGATTGATTAATAAAAAGAACATCTTCATCACTATTTTTTAATTCATATTGATTGGTTGTATATTTTATCTGATTAGTATTACTTTCCGTAGTATTTTTAATTAGTAGCCACTCATTTTTAGCGATTTGACGTATATGACCATTACGTAATTCTACTTTATTTATTTCATGATGATTAAGGTCATAGAGATTTATGTTGTCATTTATTAAAACAATATTACCGACATCATGAGCTTCAAATCTTATACGTCTATTGGAGTATTCTAGCCCATTAGGAATAATTAAGGTGTCATTAGTAGTAGAGCGATTAACAAATAAAACACCCGCATCATTTTTAGTCAATTTATACTTATTTGAAGTATATTTTATTGAATCATATATTGCCGTTGTTAGATATTTAAATGGTTTGTCCCTAAGATCATCATAGCTGCCAGAGAAATCATCAGTACTATCCGTATCCCAATTTGTAAAGGAAACACTGTTTCCTTCAGAAATATCCAATTGATTTCCTTCGAGGCTTAGCGATTGTAAAACTGGAGTCTCACTTGAGTTATTGGCTATGAGACTGTCCACTTGAACAGTCGTATAAAAACTGGGCTTATTTTCTAAGTCAGCAAACTCTCCACTGAAGAGATTCGGTTTATTAATAAGATCGTCGTAGCTGCCGGAGAAATCATCAGCACTATCCATATCCCAATTGGTAAATGAAACACTGTTCCCTTCAGAAATCTCAAGTTCGTTTCCCTGTAAACTTAAGGACTGGGTTTTACCGGCATTCCCTCCGGAAGCCATAATACTATCAACTTGGGCAGTGGTATATAAACTGGGTAGGTTGCTCAGGTCATTGTAGTCCCCAGAAAAATCATCACTCGCGCTTTTATCCCAGCCGCTAAAGGCCGCTTCCTGACCGTTGATGTCCATATCTGAAAAATGGTCCAGGTCTTCAATCTGATCTTCCTGTATTGTTCCTACAAATGCTTCAGCTGATTTGGCGTGAAGGGCATAGGGCACACTCAATAGTTCGCTAACTCCCGTTATTGCGTAGTTCTTTCCTCCAGTTAGATCTGCTTGGGTTTCTATAAAATAAGGGCCTTGGGACCAATCGATTGTTTTGAAATCACCCAAAGGGGAATTACCAGTACCAATTTCCAGAGTAACCAACCCATTAACATTGGTTGTTGTTAAATGAGACTCTTCATAGATTATCTTACCATTGGTGGAGCCTTTGTGGATGATCATACGCATATTTACCTTTTTATTAGCAAAAAGGGCATTCCCATTATCCCTAATAACCGCCTGAAAACTAATCTTTTCTGGGGTCTGCGCAATTAGTTTAAAGTTAAATAGGAGAAATAGCGTAAAAAAATATAACTGTCTCATGACTTATGTTTTAACGATTTTAAATGTTTTTATTATTTGGTTGTTCTCGCTGATTTTTAAAAAGTAAGTCGAAGCGCTTAAATCATTGGTATATATAGAAGTATGATCACTATTTAAGACATCCATTAGGATGAGTCTTCCTTGTAAATTGTATATATGGTACATAAGCTCCTTATCCTGATAATCTGATATACTTATAATGGCATAATCTGTAACGGGATTGGGATAAACACTTACTATAATTTCTACTTGGGAATCCTCAAGGGATAAGTTTGAATTTTGATCTGAAGCCTGCTGCACACCTGCTGAAATTGAGGAATTTCCAGCTTCCATATAGGAATAGAAAACCTGACCGACGGAATACGAAATTGTCCCTACGGCTCCTGTTGCTTCCCCTCCTGAAGCGTAACCTCGATTTAGTGTATTGAGCGCATCAGACTGGCCGATGGCATTAAAATAAATAAAAAATATCAGTATTATGGGCCAATACTTCATAGTCCTATCGATTTGGGGTTCTTAGCACAGTTTAACGTAGGATCAAAACGTTAATGAAATGCAAAAATAAAAATACATAATCGATTAAATACAATAAATAACGTTAAAAGTTCATTTTATATGACTCGTTAAGAAATCAATAAAATTTTTACAAGTTAATTATTATGCCATTTAACTCTTTCATTTTTAGTAAATAGAGAAGGTGAGGTAAATTTCAATTTGGATTGTTTTTAAGAATTGAAGCACTTATTAATAGCATTCGTATTTTTAAGATTATTCCTACAAAATAACATCTATATCATTTGAACTTCAGTAAAAAGCCAGAAAATAAATGGTATTGAAATGGTGAGATAATTAACAAAACACGATATTATTCCTCATAGTCTTTACTTCTAAGACTGTAATTTATTGTTCTTTGTTATCTATAATATAAACTTCTCTCTATTAGAGATTATAAATAATACACTTTCTTTCTATAAGGAATACCTATTATAAAGTAAAAGGTATAGGAAAATATTATTGTAATTTTATTTTTCTTAACGAATAAAATCTTCAACAAATGAAAAATAATGAGCATTCAAATCACCCGGATAACCATAAGGTGTGGGAAGTAAACGAATCCAGCAAATGTCCATTTATGGGCGGTGCGGTAGATTTTACTGCCGGATCAGGGACCTCTAATCAGGACTGGTGGCCTAATCAACTAAATTTAAAAATACTGCGTCAGCATTCTTCATTGTCAGATCCTATGGGGGAAGACTTCAACTATGCAGAAGAGTTTAAAAGTTTAAATCTTGAAGAAGTTAAACAAGATCTTTTTGAGCTAATGACAGATTCTCAAGAGTGGTGGCCTGCAGATTATGGTCATTATGGACCATTCTTTATACGTATGGCTTGGCATAGTGCGGGAACTTACCGTATAGGTGATGGTCGTGGAGGAGCAAGTTCTGGTTCGCAACGTTTCGCCCCTTTAAACAGTTGGCCTGATAATGCCAATCTTGATAAGGCACGGTTATTATTATGGCCGGTTAAACAAAAATATGGGAAGAAAATATCCTGGGCAGATCTAATGATTCTTGCAGGAAACTGCGCATTGGAATCTATGGGAATTAAACCATTTGGTTTTGGTGGTGGTCGAGAAGATATTTGGGAACCAGAAGAAGATATCTACTGGGGATCTGAAGGTGAATGGCTAGGAAACAAAGAGCGTTATGCAAAAGGTGATCTTGAAAATCCGTTAGGAGCTTCACACATGGGGCTTATTTATGTTAATCCAGAAGGACCCAACGGTAATCCCGATCCATTAGGTGCAGCAAAGGATATTAGGGAAACCTTTGGAAGAATGGCGATGAATGATGAAGAAACAGTTGCATTAATCGCTGGTGGACACACCTTTGGTAAAACACACGGGGCAGCAGATCCTGAAGAGTTTGTAGGTATGGAACCTGCCGGTGCATCAATAGAAGAAATGGGCCTTGGTTGGAAAAATTCATTCAACAGCGGTCATTCTGAAAATACGATTACAAGTGGTATTGAAGGAGCGTGGACTACTACACCTACAAAATGGAGTAATAACTTTTTTGAAAATCTATTTGGTTTTGAATGGGAAGTAGAAAAAGGACCTGGAGGAGCGTTCCAATGGAGACCTAAAGATGGTGCCGGTGCCGGACTTGTGCCAGATGCACATGACCCCGCAAAGAAGCACGCGCCATTTATGCTTACTACTGATATTGCTTTAAGAACTGATCCTTCTTATGAAAAAATATCCAGACGTTATTTTGAGAATCCAGATGAGTTTGCAGATGCATTCTCAAGAGCATGGTACAAGTTAACGCATAGGGATATGGGACCAGTTGATCGCTACTTGGGACCTGATGTACCACAAGAAGAATTAATTTGGCAAGATCCTATTCCAGCAGTTAATCATGAATTGGTTAACGATCAGGATATAGCAGATTTAAAAAGAAAGATTCTTGATTCTGGACTTACAATTTCTCAATTGGTGAGTACAGCTTGGGCTTCTGCGTCAACATTCCGTAATTCAGATAAGCGTGGTGGTGCAAATGGAGCGCGTATTCGTTTAGAGCCACAGAGGCACTGGGAAGTAAATAATCCGGGTCAATTACAAAAGGTAATTAATAAGCTTGAAAGCATTCAAGAAGAATTTAACAATGGGCAATCTGGCGATAAACTAATTTCTATAGCAGATTTAATTGTTCTTGGAGGATCTGCAGCTATTGAAAAAGCCGCTGAGAATGCAGGGCATAATATAGAAGTTCCTTTTACTGCAGGTCGTGGAGATGCTTCACAAGAGCAGACAGATGTGGAGGCGTTTGAACCACTAGAGCCTAGAGCAGATGGATTTAGAAATTTTGCAAAAAGTGGGGAACATATTTCTACTTCAACTGAAGAAATGTTGATAGATCGTGCTCAACTACTTTCACTAACACCACCAGAAATGACGGTTTTAGTTGGAGGAATGCGTGCTCTAAATACGAATTATGATGCTTCACAAAATGGAATCTTTACAGATCGTCCTGAAACATTAACCAACGATTTTTTTGTAAATATTCTTGATATGAGAACGACTTGGAAAGGGGCATCAGATTCTGATCGTATTTTTGAAGGGCGTGATCGTGCTTCAGGAGATGTAAAATGGAAAGGTACACGGGTAGATCTTATTTTTGGATCCAATTCTGAACTTAGAGCCTTGGCTGAAGTTTACGGTTGCGGAGATTCACAAGAGAAATTTATAAAGGATTTTGTGAAAGCCTGGACTAAAGTGATGAATCTAGATCGTTTTGATTTGGCTTAAATTATAGAATACATTTTTAGCTTAAAAGCTGATGTGAATTGAAAAGGTGGTCCTAAAACGGACCACCTTTTTTAATTTCAGTCTAATCCGATATTTCAAATGGCAGCAATTTAATTCTAATCAAATAATTGATGGGTTAAAGAATAAACCCATAAACAAGCTAGGAGAAGTATAGGAGTATTTTTAAATTTAAGGATACGATTGAATTTAATTCATTTATATATGTCCGCAAAAAGCTTAATTAATCTAAAAACGATCTCCCTCTTATTTCTAATAGTTACCACAGGGAGTGTCTGGGCGCAACAAAAACCTATTTCTCAGGAGGATGACGAAATTTGGAGGCTTAAAAATTATGAATCCAAACGAATTTCCAGTTATGATACTGTTGGGGCAAACGATGACGGCAACTGGAAAGATAAAATAATGCCTGGTGATTCAAGAACGATAGGGGAAGTAGAAGGACCGGGAATAATTAAACATATATGGTTTACCATTGCAAGCGGCGAAACCAATCATCTCAAAAAAATAGTTCTGCGCATTTACTGGGACGGTGAAGAATCACCCAGTGTAGAGGCGCCTGTTGGAGATTTTTTTGGCTTAGGTCTTGGCAGGTATTTTATGTATGACTCCAAGTTTCTTTCAATAGGATCGCAAAAGGCATTAAACGCATCGTTTCCTATGCCTTTTCAAAAATCTGCTAAGATTACCATAACCAATGAAGGTGAGAGGCAGATCAATGCATTTTATTATAATATAGATTGGGAAAAACACCATGCGCTTCCCAGTGATATTGGGTATTTTCATGCGCAGTATAGACAGTCTCAACCTACTAATGGATGGACAGAAGATTGGGAGGAAAATGGACAGCCTAGTATTAATAATAAAACCAACAAAAGTGGCGCTGACAATTATATTATAATGGAAGCAGAAGGAAGAGGGCATTTTATTGGTGTTACGCACAGCCTTATACAGAATCAAGGAGATTGGTGGGGTGAAGGGGATGAAATGATTTTTATTGACGGTGCTAAAAGTCCTCAGATACATGGTACAGGAGCCGAAGATTATTATTTAGGTGCTTGGTGTTATGGTGGGTGCGGAATAAATCCGTTTGGAGATAGTAAACCAACTTTTCATTATTCAGAATATGGCAATCCGCTTAATGGAGGTGATGATCGCGGTGCCCAATGGATGGTATACCGTTTTCATTCAGAATCCCCAATTGTGTTTAATAAATCAATAAAAATGACTATTGAACATGGGCATGCAAACCACCGCTCTGATAACTATTATACAGTAGGTTATTGGTACCAAACAGAGCCTCATAAACCCTTTCCAGCATTACCTGCAGTTGAAGACCGTATTCCAACACTTAAAAATACTGGAGGACCTACTATGGGTAAGAATTAATGCATTTGCAACAGGACAAGTGAATATTTCGGTATTTTATTTATTGTTTCTTTGTTAAATACTGTGAATATTTTGAAAATTTCAGTTTACTCGCTTCAATTGAATAAGTTTTTTATAGCTTATAATAAAAGTAGATATGTCATATATTAAAAATACAATTAAAACAGGCCTTTTTTTTATAGCTTTTTTTCTTCCACTGATGGTCTTCGCACAAAAGCTGTATGAGATGCCTGAAAATACAGAGACACGCTGGTCCAGTTTTGAGAATAGCACAGCTGAAAAAGGAAAGGGAGGACTTGAAAACAAAGGAGCCAAGGGACATCCCTTTAATAAAATAGATGCCGGAGAACGTTTAACCCTTCTTGATGTTCAGGGAAGCGGAACTGTTACACGTATTTGGCTTACCATAAATGATCGCAGTCCAGAAATGCTTCGTTCTCTAAAAATAGAAATGTTTTGGGATAATGAAGAAAAACCAGCGGTATCTGTGCCTTTGGGCGATTTTTTTGGAATTGGGCTGGGCAAACGGATTCCTTTTGAAAGTGAGTTTTTTGCCGATCCAGAAGGGCGTTCGTTTCTCTGTTTTATCCCCATGCCTTTTAAAGAAGGTGCTAAAATTACATTAACGAACGAATCAGAAAAAAATCTACAGGCGCTATTTTATGATGTAAATCTGTTAAAGGAGACTCATCCCAATGACCTGCTTTATTTTCATGCATACTGGAACAGATCAAAAGAAACAACACTGGCTGAGGATTTTGAAATCCTACCCTACATTGAAGGTAAGGGCAGATTTTTAGGAACTAATGTGGGGGTAATAACCAATAAATTATACCAGGATTCCTGGTTTAATTTATTGGTTATTACCCCCACATAGTTCCTAAAAATCTGCC
>CAXBEL010000161.1:0-10485 GCA_963974735.1 uncultured Flavobacteriaceae bacterium
ACTGCTACCCACTTTCCAATCTGTTACTAACTCACTACCATATTGCCATTTCTTTATTAGTTCAGGCTTTGTTAGCGCCTCCCAAACCTTATCAACTGGTCCATCAATACTTATTCTAGAAATATTTGTTGCCATAATGTGAAACTTTGAGGTCAATTAAACGTTCAAAACAGTCATCATTAAAGTTACGAAGAATTACCTTTTTGAATTATTAATGAAGTCAGTAGTTATATCAAATTTTATTACCCCCAAGATTTAAAATTCGTGGAATTATAAAATACACTTCCACGTGCGAAGAGATTAAACATCTTTCAACTTATTAAATAATACGTACTTTTATCTAGAATCATTAAGTAATATATTTTTCTATTACCTAAATAATTAAGTACTTCATTGCTATTTCTAATAAAATTTGATTTTAAAATACTATCAGTTTTTGTATTTAAGTGCTTATAAACTTGCCAAGTTTATCATTACATTTAATCTAGATATTTCTAATACTATATGACCATTAAAGGTGCAGAAGCAGAACGGCTGGCCATTTCGGCAGAAAATAAAAAATGGAAAAAATGGGGTCCCTATTTAGCAGAAAGGCAATGGGGCACTGTGCGGGAAGATTATAGTGAGAATGGGAATGCTTGGGATTTTGTAAGTCATGACAAAGCACGTAGCAATGCATATCGCTGGGGGGAAGAAGGCATAGGTGGTTTTTGCGATTCGAGGGAAATATTATGCCTCGCTCCTGCTTTCTGGAATGGCAAAGATGATATTTTAAAAGAACGTTTGTTTGGTCTTACCAACAATCAGGGCAATCATGGTGAAGATGTAAAAGAACTTTATTTTCATCAGGTCTCTACTCCAACGCATTCCTATTGTAAATATTTATACAAGTATCCACAACAAGCTTTTCCTTATATAGAATTAGTAAAAGAAAACAGTATAAGCCGAGAGCTGCCAGAATATGAACTACTCGATACCAATAGTTTTAAAAACAACGCATACTTTGATTGTTATATAGAATATGCTAAAGGCGGTGTTGATGATATTCTGATGAAGGTAACTGTTATAAACAGAGGAGAAAAAACAGCTGCACTACATGTCCTTCCACATCTCTGGTTTAGAAACTTTTGGAAACACAATAAGCGCTTTTCGAGACCCAGTATGAAATCTACTGCGATTAATTGTGTACAATCCAAAAGTATTAGAAACGGACGGTATTTTTTTTACCACGAAAATGGTAAACAACTATTTTGCGAAAATGAAACCAATAATGAGCGTATCTATGGTGTGCCAAATAAAGCTGATTATGTAAAGGATGGTATTAACGACCATATCATAAATGGCAAGGCAAGTGTAAACCTCAACAATACCGGATCTAAAGTTGCTATTTGGCACAAATATAGAATTAAACCTGGTCAACAAAGGGTAATACGAGTACGCCTAAGTAAAAAGAAATTACAAAAGCCATGGGGGGAATTTGACAGAATTTTTGACCAAAGACTGGCAGAATGTGACGAGTTTTATGAGTCGGTTATAAAAAGTGATTTACCAGAAGCGCATCAATCAATTGCAAAGAGCGCTTTTTCAGGTTTATTGTGGACCAAACAATTCTATTACAATGATGTTTTTAAATGGCTTTTTGGGGGGCCAGGAGAAGCAACACCCTACCGCTTTAATCCGCGTAATTATAGTTGGCAACATCTTACAAACAGAGATATTATTTCTATGCCAGATAAATGGGAATATCCCTGGTATGCAGCCTGGGATCTTGCCTTTCACATGGCCTCATTTGTAGAAGTAGACGCAGGTTTTGCAAAGGAGCAGCTTCTTCTAGTCTTACGTGAAAATTATATGCACCCCAATGGTCAGATCCCTGCTTACGAGTGGAACTTCAGTGATGTTAACCCCCCTGTACATTCTTGGGCTGTATGGCATGTATATAAAAAAGATAAAGAATATACCGGCAAAGGAGATACCAAATTTTTAGAAAAAACATTTCAAAAACTACTTATAAATTTCACGTGGTGGGTAAATCAAAAAGATACCCACGGTACAGATCTTTTTGAAGGTGGATTTTTAGGACTGGATAACATAGGGGTATTTGACCGCAATCATATGCCACATGGCATAACCAGAATGCAGCAGGCAGATGCAACCAGTTGGATGGCAATGTTCACGCTTAATATGCTGCGTATATCCCTAGAACTCGCCAAGACCAATAAGGCTTATGAAGAGGTGTCTGCTAAGTTTTTTAGACATTTTCTCAATATCGCCTGGGCCATGCATCATATAGGCAAAAAAGATATTTCCTTGTGGGACGATGATGACAATTTCTATTACGACGTTGTTGAAATGTCTACTGGCGCAACAGATAGATTAAAAGTACGCTCACTGGTAGGCATTATCCCTTTATTTGCTGTCGAAATCATGCATAAAGATCTTTTTGAGGGATTAAAAGAATTTAAAACCCGAGCAGCAGATATCGTGAGAACCCGACCAGACTTAGCCTCTCTGATTTCAAACATTGAAAAAACCAATACGCAAGGAAATTATCTGTTTTCAATAATGCGTGGGTTTAGATTAGAACATTTACTTAAGCGTTTACTGGATGAAGATGAGTTTTTATCTGATTATGGCATTCGCTCCCTTTCTAAATACCATAAAGAAAATCCATTTGTATTTGAGCATCATGGGCATCATAGGATCCAATATGAATCTGGTGAAAGCAGATCAGGTATGTTTGGCGGCAACTCTAACTGGCGTGGCCCTATCTGGATGCCCTTAAACTATATGATAATACAGTCCCTGCGAAAATATTACACCTACTATGGCCCAACCTATTTATATGAATTTCCCACAGGGTCAGGTGTAAAAATGAATCTAAAGGAAATTGCTCAAGAGCTTACCAAAAGATTGATGAAGCTTTTTGAACGCAATGCTGAAGGAAAATACCAATATCACTCAGATGACAATGAAAATCTTTTTGCTAAAGATGAACATTTTAGAAGTCAGCATCTCTTTTATGAATTTTTTGATGGAGACAATGGTAAAGGACTGGGCGCTTCACATCAAACCGGCTGGACAGCATTAATTGCTAATTTAATCTTAGAAATGGATGAGTAAGTTTTTAAGCATATGGAAAAGACCTCTGCTGTTAAGACCCTAAAAAATATAATTGAACTCATTTAATCATCAACTAGTTCTATTCCTGACTATGCAGGGCAACACGATTTCCTTCGGTATCAACAAAAACAGCCATATAACCATGCTCTTCAGATATTTTGGTTTTCTTTTGATATACCTTTCCCCCGGCTTTTTCAACCTTACCAATTTCCGTAGCAACATCATCACATGCAAAATAGATCAGGGTGCCTTCTTTACTGGGCGTGTATGAGTTTTGTTTAATAAGAGATCCACTTGTTTCCACCTCAGATTCGGGCTGAGGAAACCAGCCCATCAAAACTCCTCCAAAATCATGAACATTAATTTCAATATTAAAAACGGCTTCATAAAAGGCCTTTGCCCTGTCCATATCTGTTACCGGTATTTCAAACCATGCGAGTCTTCTTGCCATAACAATACTAATCTTCAATAATAAAATAATTGATATTCAACCAATTACAGATTATAAGATAGATGATTAATTTGATTTATAGCGCTTTACTATTTTTTCTACATCATTTAAGTTCTGTTTCGTCCAACGTAACTCCAAATCAAAACGTTCTTCTTCTGTTAATTCCCAATTTATTTGTGCTTCTTTTATTCGGTGTGTCAAACGCTGTAGAATTATTGCGGCAGAGACGGAGATATTTAAACTTTGGGTAAAACCGCTAGTAGGGATATAGATATAATCATCTGCGGCATCCAATACCTGTTGACTTAATCCTTTTGCTTCACTCCCAAAGAAAATAGCTGCTGGTTGAGAAATATCAAACTTTTCTAGCGTATTTTGTTTTAGGTGTGGTGTAGTTGCGACAATTCTATATCCTTTTTGCTTTAAACTGGCGATTGCTTGGCTTGATGAACTGTAACGGTGTATATCTGTCCATTTTTGGGCTCCCATTGCAATTTCCCGATCTATACGCTTACCATGCAACTCTTCTATCACATGCACATCTTGCACTCCAAAGGCTTCACAACTGCGTATTACTGCACTTGTATTATGTAAATGCCCCACATCTTCTACAGCTAATGTAAAATGACGTGTACGCTCTTCTAAGACTGCTTTGAATTTATCCAGGCGGTTTTCTGTGAGAAAGGACTGAAGATAATTAAGTAAATCATGATCCATAGGTGATCATCTGTTTTTTAAATTTATAATTGGTTAACTGACTTTGTATATTTAAATCGTCAAGATAACATTTAGAAATGAAAAAGATTGCAGTCCTCACCGGTGCGGGTATAAGTGCAGAAAGTGGGTTAAAAACTTTTCGTGACGCTAACGGGCTTTGGGAAGGTCACGATGTTATGGAAGTTGCCAGTCCTGAAGGTTGGTACGCCAATATGGAACTTGTTCTTGATTTTTATAATCAAAGGCGCAAACAGTTAAAAAGCGTCAAACCCAATGCTGCTCACAAGGCTCTTGTAGCTTTGGAAGAAAAGTATGAAGTCACTATAATCACTCAAAATGTGGATGATCTGCACGAGCGAGCAGGAAGTAGCCATGTGATTCATTTACACGGCGAATTACTAAAAGCACGTAGCAGCCACGATGAAAATCTGGTTATGGATTGGGACACGGATATTTGCGTAGGTGATCTGTGCAAGCACAAAAGCCAATTGAGACCTCATATTGTTTGGTTTGGTGAAGCTGTTCCTTTACTGGAAGAAGCTGCATTTTATACTTCTCAAGCAGATTATGTATTAGTTATAGGAACTTCAATGCAGGTTTATCCAGCCGCTGGTTTAATAGATTATGCAAAAGCCAATGCCAGAATATTTTTTATAGACCCTAAACCAACAGTACAATCTGGAACTAAACTTACAGTTTTAGCAGAAAATGCTTCTACTGGAGTACCTACTGTGGTCGAGCAACTGCTGAATAATTAAGGCGGGCAACTTTAGCCCAGTTGAGTAAGATTTCCACTTGCTCTTCAGTTAAATCTGCATCGTGATGAATAAAAGTATAGGATTCTAATGGCATTTCCCCTTCTTCAACCTCTTCAATAAGTTCATCAAGTTTATGGTCTTTTCGCTTCGCGGAATATTTATCCCAATCTGCAAAATTAAGATGCTTCTTTCCATCTTCTATATGATCTGCAAGCCATAAAGAAACCGGCGCAACCTCAGCATACCAAGGGTACCTAGTTTGATTGCTGTGGCAGTCGTAACAGGCTATTTCCATTATTTCAGAAACGGCGGGAGTTGGTTTGGTTTCCGTTATAAACGTGTTGAGACTTTCATAACCACCTTCATTTTTTTCTGGTCTTATAAATTGAATAGCTACTAAGGCTATCAACGCTAAAATGAGGAAACGTTTAATCCAAACCATATTTCTATATTTAATGCCGAAAATACAAATTTTAATGAGTCCGTCGCAGTTATATGAGTCGCTGTCTTACGTGAACAGCTCCAAAGAAAGCCGATTCAAATATGCAGTTGTTTTAATCGAAAACCCACAACTTATAAGTCCCTGCCTCAAAATAATATGTAGTAATGAAGATCCCCAATCTTCCCGTGCAGGCTGGATTCTTGAATATGCCTGTAGAATTAAATTAAACCTTTTACTTCCCTATCTTGACGATTTATTAAATGTAATACCCAATGTAAAGCTGGATTCTGCTCTTAGGACTCTTGCTAAAATATGCGAATTGCTATGTATTGCACATTACAAAGAGAAGAGCATAGATTTAACTTCAGAACAAAAAGATATATTAATAGAATCTTGTTTTGACTGGTTGATTACAGAACAAAAAGTGGCTCTAAAAGCTTATTCTATGAGCAGCCTATTTCTTCTTGGCACAGATAGAGACTGGATACATCCTGAATTAAAAAAAATACTGGAGAAAGATTTTAGTAAATCCAGTGCTGCATATAAGGCACGAGCTAAACACATTTTTATTAAATTAAATAAGGCTAGGTTCTAGGCCTATTTAGCCCGCACGTTTATTTTACTGTTTTGCGTTTGATTGTATATGGGGAGCTACGTATCTTTGTTGCTTAGCAAAAATCTAAACATGTCTTTATCGCCTTTAAACGCTGTCTCTCCTATAGATGGCAGATATCATTCAAAAACGAAAAATCTTTCAGACTATTTTTCAGAAAAAGCCCTTATTAAATACCGTCTCAAAGTCGAAATTGAATATTTTATCGCCCTTTGTGAAACGCCTTTACCTCAGCTCGAAGACGTGAATAAAAAGAGCTATTACGCTTTAAGAGCTATATATGATGACTTTAATACAGAAGATGCTCAGAAAATAAAAGATATTGAGAAGATTACCAATCACGATGTTAAGGCTGTTGAGTATTTTATAAAGGAAAAATTTGACGCTCTTGAACTTTCTGCATACAAGGAATTTATTCATTTTGGACTAACATCTCAAGACATAAATAATACGGCCATACCTTTAAGCTTAAAAGATGCGATGAACCAGGTTTATCTGCCTAATTTACTGGAGGTAATTGATCATCTTAAACAATTGGCAGATGAGTGGTCTGAAGTGCCTATGCTTGCGCGTACTCACGGTCAACCCGCTTCTCCTACACGTTTGGGTAAGGAGATTGAGGTTTTTATCGTCAGATTGGAGCAACAGATTGACCTTATGAATGATATACCGAGTGCAGCCAAATTTGGTGGTGCAACAGGTAATTATAATGCGCATCAGGTAGCTTATCCAGATATTGACTGGAAAGAATTTGGAAACAACTTTGTGCACGGAATTTTAAAACTGCACCACTCCTTCCCTACTACCCAAATAGAGCACTATGATCATATGGCGGCTTTATTTGATAACCTAAAACGCATCAACACAATATTAATAGATTTTAATAGAGATATGTGGACCTATATTTCTATGGAATATTTTAAACAGAAAATAAAAGCTGGAGAAGTAGGATCGTCTGCAATGCCGCATAAGGTAAATCCTATAGATTTTGAAAACAGCGAAGGGAATTTAGGTATAGCCAATGCCATTTTTGAGCATTTATCTGCAAAACTACCTATTTCAAGATTACAACGCGACCTTACTGATAGCACCGTTTTAAGAAACATAGGTGTTCCCTTAGGTCATACGCTTATAGGTTTACAGAGTACACTAAAAGGATTAAACAAACTGCTTCTTAACGAAAGTAAATTTGCAGCAGATCTGGAAAATAATTGGGCAGTGGTTGCAGAAGCTATTCAGACTATACTTCGTAGAGAAGGTTATAAAAATCCATATGAAGCTTTAAAAGGATTGACCCGCACAAATGAGGCTATTACGCAAGAATCTATTGCTGAGTTTATTAATACACTTGACGTTAATGATAGTATTAAAAATGAATTAAAAGCAATAACACCTTCTAATTACACAGGGATATAATGATAAAGAATGAAAGAACATAATTCCCTAAATTTATTTTTAACCATATTTCTGTACATCGCCTTTCTAGCTGCAGGGCTTGCTGATGTTCTTCAGTACAATCTGGTTAAAATTTTATTAGTGGGGATTTTAATTATTCTTATCATAAATCTTATACGTACAGACAGACTCAAGAAAAAATAAAAAAACCTGCCTTTATAAGGCAGGTTTTTTACTTATAGACTGTGGTATTACTTATTTCTGATTAAAAATATCCATTACTCCTTCAAATTGTGAAGTATCAAAACTACCATCTTCTTTATCCATAGATTCCATAAAATTCACCATATCCCCTACATTCATATTATCTCCCAGAACACGCGCAAGTAGAAAACCTTTTTCATCATCTACGGCAAAAACTATAATTTCATCAATAGCATCTTCCTCTCCTTTAAAGTAAAGGCGCATACGTTGACCCGGCTTACCAAAGTTCATCAATTCTTCATAAGAGTCATCACCAAGAATCGTCTTTATTTTTGATGTTTCACTTTCATATTTTTCTTTAGTCCCATTGCTTAATGGATAGGCAAGCATATTAACCTTTTTTACGGTTTTAAGTATATCCTTCTGCTTGCTGGTAAGCTTATCGCTCTTAGGGCTTATAAGACTTGTAGGCACATCTACCATCACAAACTCATCGTTCTCCTTATGATCCACATAATATTTCTCTAACGATTGCCCGTTGTCACAGCTTACGACTACGGCAAGTACTATAAACAACATACTTATTTTTAAAAACTTTATCATTTTAATATTAATTAGGTTTTTTCACGTTTTTCAATTCCTCCCCACCAGGAAAATTAATATCCTTCGCAAGTTTTGAAATCTGCTTAAGGTCAATATCTCCTGTTATTTTAATAATTACCGTACGTTTATCACCGTCCAGATCGCCATCTAAAAACATCATAAATTCACGTACGTAATCATCATTTTTTCCGGGCTTGTAATAAAATTTGACATTTTTCCCATCATCTTTCACCCGCATCAATTCTTCTAAATTTGCAGAACCTAAATATGATTTTACATCGGTACGCATTTGCTGGGAAACATTCTCGTCTGTACTCGTGTACATTTTAATATTATCAAGATTATTTACCAGATCTATATAGTTCTGCATTTCTGGATCAGAAGAATTGAGGTCTACTTTTCCTAAGAGTTTAAACATCTTAGGCGTCATAACCATTGAGGTTACACCTTTCATATCCTCAAACTTATCAAAGTTATCCTGGGCAAAAGCCGTCGCAGAAAAACATAGGACAAGCATACTTATTATTAACTTTTTCATTTTATTATTTAATTAAAGGGTTATTTTAAAAATTTATCGGTTGTTTTTTGAAATTCTCCAAGTACTTCCAGCTGGTCAGTGCCTTGATTCATAAAATTTGAAACCATTAGAAGCGCTTGTTTTGTTTTGAGTGCTGCAACTTCAGGATCTTTATAAGTCCCATAGTCGTGCTCGCTTATTTTATTTGTATTTAGGGTTAAGAATAAACCTATTATCACAGCTATACTTGCAGCAACGGGAATCCACTTCCATGATTTTTTTGTTTTGGGTAAATTAATCTCACCTGTAAACTTTTCTTTTTTAGCTTCTGCAAACGCAGAAAACATAGGAATGTATATCTCCAAATGATCAGCTACATCATCACCGGTGAAATAATCACGGAGTGCCTTTTCTTGTGTTAGGGATGTTTCCCCTTCAAAGTAGGCGTCCAATATTTGTTCTATTTTATCTAATTCCATAGCTATGTTTTTTTATCAATCCTTCCCGTATAGATTTTCGTGCTCTTGACAGCGCTACACGTACTGCCGTCTCATTAAGTCCTAACTGCTCTGCAATCTCACTATTATTAAACTGCTCCACATCTCGCAATTGTAAAATTACCTGCTGTTGTTCTGGCAAATCCTTCATCAATTTATATACCCAGGAAACCGCATCATTAACTTCTACTTGCTTCCCAGTATCTATATTTGAATCTTCATAATTGCTGTGAACTATCTTCAAATTATTGCTGCCTTTGGCCTTTAGTTTGTCATAGCAATAATTTTTTGTCATTGTAATCGCAAATGCTTCTATACTTCTGTATTGTGACATTTTATTACGATTGGACCATAATTTTAAAAGAATTTCTTGAGTTGCATCCTGAGCTTCCTCTTCAGAAACAAGCAACCGTCTTGCCAAACGGTACACTCTATCCTGAAATGGAGTTACAACATTTATAAATTCTTTTTGATTCATTCTCTGTAACGGTTAGTTATAAGGATGACGACACAACTTAAAGTTTGTTACAAACAAGATACTTTTTATAATAATATTATACTTTTAGTGTTTTAAATTAAAAATCAATATGAAAAAGACCCCTTTACTACTCTTAAGTTTACTTATTCTACTTACTGCCAATTCTTGTTTTAAAGATAATGATGATGAATTTCAGGCTGCATCATCCTTAGAAATTCAGAATTTTATATATCAGGCGATGAATATTTGGTACCTATATAAACCAAATGTTTCTAATCTAGCTGATGACCGTTTTGCTTCTCAGGATGAGCTTAACGACTTTCTGGACAATTTTGAAACACCTGAAGATTTATATTACACAGGTCTTGTTGCAGATGTAGATCGCTTTAGCTTTATAACAGACGACTACCGGGAATTGGAAAATTCTTTTGCCGGCGTTACACTCAATAATGGATTGGATTATGCGCTATCCTTAAACCCTAATGATGAAAGTCTTGCTTTTGGTATTGTGCGTTTAGTGCTTCCCGGTACTTCTGCAGATGAAGAAGGCGTAGAAAGGGGAATGCTATTTAATACTATAGATGGTGAAACTCTGGGAACTGTAGCTTCTGGTGGCGGACGCAGTCTGGATAATCGTTCTAGAGAATTATTGGCTCAAGACACGTATACAATTGGGCTTGCTGAAAT
>CAXBEL010000162.1:0-10436 GCA_963974735.1 uncultured Flavobacteriaceae bacterium
GCGGGTTGGGTACACAGGAAGACCCTCCTCTTGTAGCAATGTACACCTATCATGATGCAGAAGGAGAAAGAGCCGGTGAAACAAATTACCAAACTCAAGGCATTGCCTATAGCATCGACGAGGGTGAAACTTGGGAAAAGTATAAAGAAAATCCCGTTATAGGTAACGAAACAAATATGAAGGATTTTAGAGATCCTAAAGTGTTTTGGCATGAACCTACACAACAATGGATCTTACTTCTGGTTGCCGGTGACCATTTAAAAATCTACAATTCTAAAAATTTATTAGAATGGAATTACATGAGTGAATTTGGTAAAGATAAGGGCGCTCACGGAGGGGTTTGGGAATGTCCAGACTTGTTTGAATTAAATGTGGAAGGAACAGATGAAAAAAAATGGGTGCTATTTATTAGCATAAACCCTGGAGCTCCCAATGGAGGCTCAGGAACACAATATTTTGTGGGCAATTTTGACGGAGAAAAATTTACAACTTCTGATCCCGAAAAATGGGTTGATTATGGTCGTGATAATTACGCAGGTGTCACCTATAACAATCTTCCTGATGACGACCGCACGTTTATAGGCTGGATGAATAATTGGGATTATGGGCAAAAAACCCCTACTGAAGAATGGCGCAGTGCCATGACACTCCCTCGCAAATTGAAATTAAATAAAGACGGATCTTACTTTTTAAGCAGTTATCCAGTAGAATCAATTGTTAAAGGATTAGATTATAATTCCCCTGCTTCTGAAAAACAAAATGTCTTTCAAGATAGTTTATTAAACCAATCCAACATCAAATTTTCTTTACCTCAACCCTTAACCGATTTTGAAATTGCTTTAACCAATCCGGAAGAGGACACTTTAAAAATTGGTTATAAAATGAATGAAAAGGAATTTTATCTGGATCGTACAAACGCAGGTATTGATGATTTTTCAGATGATTTTTCCCAAAAAATAATGAAAGCTCCAGCAAACTTTTTAAAAGGGGATAATATTGAATTTTCTATTTTTACTGATCGATCATCAATAGAATTTTTTGCTGATAAAGGGGCAACTGTAATGACCGCACAGGTTTTTCCAAAATCCCCCTACAACTCTTTTAGTATTAAAACCGAAGCATCCATTAAAGATTTAAAACTTGCACATATTCCAGGTATCTGGAAAACTAACTAAAAAACGACTGAATGAAAGCATTGAGACAATGGGCTGTTACTGTAGCTCTTGCAGGATTTTTATTTGGATTTGACACGGTTGTCATCTCCGGAGCCAACTTACCAATTAGAGAATTATGGAATCTATCCCCTTGGTTTCATGGCACATTTATAATGTCTATGGCATTATGGGGTACAGTTTTAGGCTCACTTGGGGGTGGTATTCCCTGTGACAAATTGGGACGAAAAAATACACTTATCTGGGTGGGGATTCTTTTTCTGGTTTCCGCGTTAGGTTCTGCCTTGGCTCCCGACCCTTATACCTTTTCATTCTTTCGATTTATTGGAGGTATTGGAGTGGGTGTCTCCTCAGTTGCTGCACCTACTTATATTTCTGAAATTTCATCTGCAAACAATAGAGGTCGTCTTGGCGCATTGTACCAGTTTTTCTTAGTTTTTGGTATCCTAATCGCTTTCTTCTCTAATTATTTACTTCAAGGCTTTAATGGTGAAAACGACTGGCGCTGGATGTTGGGTGTCGAAGCTATTCCTGCACTTCTCTATACAATTCTGGTATTTAATGTTCCTAAAAGCCCACGATGGTTATTACATAAAAAACACGCGGAGCAACAGGCTTTAGAAATACTTCATAAAATTTATAACCCAGAAGAGGCGCGTTTGCAATTAAATATAATTAAAGCCGAACTTCACAAAACAAAAGGTCATGTAAACCTATTATCAAGACGTTATAAAACACCACTGATTCTAGCATTTCTTATTGCATTTTTCAATCAGCTGTCTGGTATTAATTTCATTTTATATTATGCTCCGGAAATTCTAGAAAAAGCCGGACTTGCGACACAAGATTCGCTTTTTAGTTCTATTGCTATAGGGGTGGTTAATCTTGTTTTTACAATTATAGGAGTTCAATTAATAGACAAATTAGGACGTAAACAATTATTGATTATAGGCTCCTTTGGATATATCATTAGTCTTACAGTTGTTGCCTGGGGATTTTATAGCGGAGCAAGTAGCACAATTTTACTCACGTTCATTCTTATTTTTATCGCTTCTCATGCTATAGGACAGGGCGCAGTGATCTGGGTATTTATATCTGAAATATTTCCTAATAAAGTTCGAGCTTACGGGCAATCGTGGGGTACAGGGACCCATTGGATTTTTGCAGCATTGATTACCTTACTAACTCCGGTTTTTCTCGATTCAGAATCTGGAATTTTCAGAGACAACCCTTGGCCTATTTTTGCGTTTTTTGCGGGAATGATGGTTTTACAATTGCTCTTCGCTAAATTTATGATGCCTGAAACAAAAGGGATTTCGCTAGAGGAATTGGAAGAAAAAATACTGAATTAGATGAAAAAGCAACTCAATGCTATCTGCTATGGTGAAATCCTATGGGATGTATTCCCTGATGGAAAAACTTTAGGTGGTGCCCCATTAAATGTTGCATTGAGATTACAATCCCTAGGTGCTGATGTAAAAATGATTAGCAAATTAGGCAGTGATAATCTAGCCGAGGAAACACTAAATGCATTGGCCGATTTCAATTTCGACACTTCTTTAATTCAAACAGATAAAGAATTAGAAACTGGAGCTGTTCTTGTTACTTTAGATAAAAGTGGCAGTGCATCTTACGAAATAAAAGAGCCGGTTGCCTGGGATACTATAGAACTAACAAATGACAACAAAAAGGCAGTTTCAGAAACCGACTTGTTTATTTTTGGTTCACTTGCAGCTCGCAGTAAAACATCTAAGAATACACTTTTAAAACTGATAGAACTGGCGACTTTTACGGTTTTTGATGTGAATTTCAGGAAACCACATTACCACCTTAAAAAAGTGTTAGAGTTGATGAATACAGCGCATTTGGTTAAAATGAATGAAGAAGAATTGGAAGAAATCTGCTCTTACTTAAATCATAAAGATTCTTCTTTTGAAAAAAAATTAGCCTTTCTAAGCAAACAAACAAATACAGAAACAATTTGCGTTACACGCGGTGATGCTGGTGCTGTTCTTTATCAAAATGGTAGGCTTTTTACCCATCCTGGCTACCCTGTTAAAGTATTAGACACAGTAGGTGCTGGAGATTCCTTTCTTGCAGGATTGCTCTTTCAATTGAGCAAGCAGCAAAACCCAGAAAAGGCTCTAGCTTTTGCCTGCGCAATGGGCTCTCTTGTGGCTTCTAAAAAAGGGGCAAATGCTAGAATTTCTACTGAGGAAATTACTCAGAAAATGGCATAAGACGCTTAATAAAAAACTTGGCTAATTTCAGATTTATGAAAACGAGATTTTAAGATCCTGCCAGTTCTTCACATACATTAATTGTATCCTTTACATCTTGCAAGGTTGTTCGTGGATTAATTAGGCACATGCGTAAAACAATCATTCCATTAAGGACCGTAGTCACCAGCATTGCTTCTCGGGTTTCAATCAAGGCTTCAGATATTTTCTGATTCAGTTTATCAAGTTCTTTTTCGCCTAAATTTTGTTCAATGGGATTGTACCTAAAGTTTATAATTGCCAAAGTCGCGGGCGAAACCACTTCCCATTTAGGGCTCTTTCGCATTATGCGTTCCACTTCTTCCGCCAGTTCTATATTGTATTGAATTGCTTCCCGAAATGCCTTCAGCCCAAAAGTTTTTAGAGACATATAAAATTTAAGCGCTCTAAACCGTCTTGTTAATTGAATCCCGTGATCAAAAAAGTTGATTTCCGAAGCATTACCTTCTACATCCCGCAGGTATTCTGGCTTTTCGGTAAACGTCCCACTTAACCATTTGTGGTTACGCACTAGCAGACATCCCATCTCATAAGGTTGAAAAAACCATTTATGCGGATCTACCGTAATTGAATCTGCCTTATCTATGCCTTTAAGCAATTGCTTTCCATTTTTTACTAGAATTGCGGCACCTCCATAAGCTCCATCTATATGAAACCAAATTTTTTCCTTCTTGCAAATTTTAGCCAATTCATCCAGTTGATCTACCGTTCCTGTATTTGTAGTTCCTGCAGAAGCGATTAAACAAAAAGGCTGCAATCCCTCTAGCCTATCTCTATTAATTGCATTTTTAAGCTTGTTTATGGCAAATTTAAATTCAATGTCTGTAGGAATAATGCGTATCTGCTCCTTTCTAAAACCTATTACACGTATAGCTTTTATGTTTGAGGAATGTGCCTGGTCTGAAAGATAAATTACTGCCTTAGAAAAATCTTCACCACATTTCATATTACGTGCTGTCACCAGAGCTGTGAGATTAGCCATTGATCCTCCACTGGTAAAAATTCCGCCACCCCGTTTAACCGGAAAATTAAATATTTTAAGCAGCCAGTTCATTGTCACAATCTCTAATTCTGCTGCTGTGGGAGAAGCAGCCCAACCACCAGAAAAGACGTTAAATCCAGTTGCAATGGTATCTGCCATTGCACTTATGTAATTACTTGGACCAGGAACAAAAGAGAAAAATTTAGGATGACTTAAAATATTACTTCCCGGAATCACTTTCTGCATAACAAAATCCAGCACATCATTTGCCTCTGATGGTTCCTCTGGTGCTTCCTCTAAAAAAATGGAATCCATTTCTTCTCGTGTCGCAATAGCAACAGGTTCTTTTTTATCCTGGTCTGCATGGTGTTTTGCAATGGCATCAACCACTGCATAACCATATTCTTGCATTGCTTTTTCAGAAAGTTCGAGACGTGCTTCTTTTTTGGCCTTCATTTAAAAATTGGGTTTACAGCAAAATTAAACTTTTGGGTTTGGGTAGTGAAATAAAGAAGGCTTAGAATAAATCTTGGTTATTTAATTAAATATGCAGTTTCCCTTTAAACTTCTAAAAGCTTATATTCTTAACTTCAAGTAAATAATAAATCCATTTATAATGCTATAGCGCAGAATGAAGATTTGGCTAAATTCCTATCTCCATTTTAATATAGAAATAGCCAACCCATTTTTCAAATATTGGAGGGCAAAACAGTTATAATTCTATTTCCGCAAACAAAAAAGTAAATCAATCTATAACAATTAAAAATGAACGACGTAGATATTAAAGACAAACCCAACATACATTCTAAAATTGAAGAAAAATCTAAAGAAATAGGTTTTACGATGCCTTCTGACCTTTATATAGGAACTTTTCTCAAAACATTAATTACTTCTAAATCAAAATCAAATATTCTCGAATTAGGCACTGGCATAGGTCTCTCCCTTTCCTGGATGATCGATGGCTTGGATCAAGAATCTAAACTTACCACAATTGATAATGATCCTAAATTGACTGAGATTGCTCAAGAGTTTTTTGGTTCCGATAAACGGGTAACTGTGATTTGCGAAGACGGCAGCAAATGGATAAAGAATTATGACGGAGAACAATTCGATTTAATTTTTGCAGATGCTTGGCCAGGAAAGTATAGCGAAATAGAAGAGGTCCTCGATTTTTTGAAAGTAGGTGGATTCTATATTATTGATGATATGCTGGCCCAACCCAATTGGCCAGAAGGTCATCAAGAAAAGGTTAAAAACCTGATTGATTATTTAGAGAATAGAGAAGATTTAACACTTACAAAATTGAACTGGTCCACAGGAATAGTAATGGCTGTAAAAAGATAATCTCTTAAAGATAATTTTCAAACACTTCTTTATTATGTTTTTATCTAATGTTATAGTTGTACTAAACATTTTTCATCAAATTTAATTTTATATAACTTATGATCTAAAATTATAATTATGAAATCTCAAAAAGTTCCAACTATTAAATTAAATAACGGAGTAGAAATCCCCCAGGTGGGTTTTGGTGTGTATCAAATAGAACAAAAAGAGACTGTTGATGCTGTAACTAAGGCTATAGAGACCGGTTACCCACACATAGATACCGCACGCGCTTATGGTAATGAACTGCAAGTGGGTGAGGCCATACGCAATGCTGACAAATATATTTTTGTCACAACAAAATACTTTAATCCTGATTACGAAGAACATGGTTTTGAAGATGCTAAGGCTAACTTTGAAGCTAGTTTTAAAGATTTAGGCCTGGATCAGATTGATCTTTACCTAATACATTATCCTGTTGTAAAAAACAATTTACATCTAGAATCATGGAAGGCTCTAACAGAACTACTAGATGATGGACGTCTTCGATCGATAGGTGTTTCTAATTTTACTGCAGAATTTATAGATCAAATTGTAGAGGCCAGCGGTATCATCCCGACCATTAATCAAGTTGAGATGCATCCCTATTTTCAAAATCCGAAGTTGCGGGAGTTTCATAAGAAACATGGTATAGTTACAGAAGCCTGGAGTCCATTAGCAAGAGGAAAAGTTTTAGATGACGAAATTCTCAATGCTATAGGAAAAGATCATAATAAATCAGCTGCTCAAGTTACCTTACGATGGCATCTGCAATTGGGTAATGTGATTATTCCTAAATCTGTCACCCCTAAATATATAGAAGAGAATTTTGACATTTTTGATTTTGAACTTTCAGAAGAAGAAATGGCAAGAATTAAAGATCTTGACCGCGGAGAGCGTAATGGTCCAGATCCAGCCGAATATGCCTTCCCTAAAGATTATCTTATTGAGCGACAAAAAAGCAATGCTTAAACCTATGGTTTTGGTTAAATTGCTTCTATGAAAGCCGCCACCGTTACTGTAATTAAAAAAGAATTGAATCATCGCTCTGAAGATGAGCTTATTCAATTATGCTTGCGTTTATCAAAATTTAAAAAAGAGAATAAAGAGTTACTTACTTATTTGTTATTTGAGTCTGATCACGAAGAAGGATATATAGATACCGTAAAAACTGAAATGGATAATCAGTTTAAAATTATAAACACAAATAATTATTACTACATAAAAAAAAGTGTTCGTAAGATTCTAAGGGAAACCAAAAAGTACATCAGATATTCTGGTAATAAAGAAACAGAAGTAATATTACTTTTATATTTCTGTAAGAAACTACAAAATCTTAAACCTTCAATTTCCCGAAATACTACACTTCAAAACCTCTACAACCGGCAACTGGAGTACCTTTCTAAAAAGATTAGTTTACTTCACGAAGATCTGCAATTGGATTATGTAAATGAGTTGGAAGAATTAGTCTAGATTACTTTCATTTAAACAATAATCTATCAAATATTGTCTTATAATTCATTCTAAATTTCATTACTTTTAATAAGCCTATAAACTAGCGTCAAATAAGATTTAAACGTCAATATTTTTAGCCTATATGTAACTCCCTATGCCTGGCCAGTACAAACATGACCAAACCGTAAATAAGTAGGCCAAGGGCAACTACACCTAGAATTAAAGAACCAAACTGACTTTGCAAATATTGAAAAGCCTCTGCCTTGCCTCCCGTCCCCTCAGAATTTGCCGTAAAGGCAGTACGAAATATTAGAAATGCAATTATGGCAATGACTATACCCCTTGCCGTAAATCCTATTTTGCCAGCCAGAATCAACATCCTTTTAGAACGTTCATTTAACTCAGACATATTAATTTTTTCAATAAACTTTTCTGAATACGCTCTATAAAACTGAAAGACCGCTTTCCCGAGAAAAGCCGCTCCAATTATAAAAAATAAAATTTGGCCGTAGGTCTTTTGTAAAATATCCTGATTAAAAACTTGGTTATTTCCAGAACCTGAACCGAATCCCAAAACCATTTTAATAGCAGTAAAAGCTAAAAAACCGTAAAACAGAGCACTTATTCCAAAACCTATTCGTGTGGTAATTCCTTTAGAGTCCGAACCTTTATGATCGTGATCTGTAATTGTTTGATAAAGACGCCAGAAAACAAAACCGCATAATCCCACAGAAGTGATTATGAGTAAAACCTTACCAAAAGGTTGTCCTGCCAAAAAAGACAATGCTCCCTTGCTATCACTCTCGTCTCCACCTAAATTGAAAGCTGCGAGCGCAGTAAGCAACCCTATTAAGCAATAAACAAACCCTTTAGTTGCGATTCCGAAGCGGGCTAATTTTTCTCTTTTATTTGAAACCACGGATTTAATCAGTTTTTAAAAATTTAGATTGAAGAATCTAAACTCTCACATAAAAATAGCTTATTACAATATACTTTGAAGCTAGATTAAAAAGATTGTCATTTTTTAGGCACAATTAGAATTCTCTTCGCTAGAAGATTGAGCCACTAGATAGTTGTCACGAATAGCCATTATTTTTTCATACTTTGAAAAAGCTAGATCAGGAAGGTAATTATTAAATTTTGATACATCCTTTTCTCCTCGCATCCATGCTATATAAATAGCAGGAATGTTTATGCCAGCTGCATGAGAAAAGGGATATCCTCCACCAAATCTAGGGTTCATTTCTAAGAAATAAACCTTATTATCACGTACTAGAAAATCACAATCCATATTTCCGACGTGCCCCATTATAGAGCCTATTTTTCGGCCGATATCAGAAAACTCTTCAAGTATTATAGATACAGCTTTATCTGTTTCTCCTGAGCGCATGGCCAACTTTTTTCTTACAAACGAATCATGATACTTACCATTAAAATCATTTAATATATCTATCCCATACTCATCAGAATCTATTTTTTCTTGAATAATAATGCATTTTTCAATTTCCAAAAGATTTATATCACGTAAAATGGATTTGGCCAACTTTAATTTTAATAATTTGTAAGACAAGTGTAATTCTTCTTCATTTTCAGCTTCACAAATACCTATAGACGCAGTTCCCCATCTTGGTTTTAAAATCAATGGAAATTCCAGTTTTTTAAGTTTGATTGCCTCAAGACAATCTTCAATTGATAAATAGGTTAAAGGTGTTCCTATACCTAGATCCTTAAAAAAATTAAAGGTCATCCACTTATCAAAAGCTAGATCAATTATTTCTTTATCAGACACTATTATTTTAGCACCTAATACTTCTAATTCCTTTTTATGTTCTGATAAAATAGGAAGTTCAAGATCATTGAGTGAAATTACTCCGTTGATCTCATGCTCCTTAATGATTCCTTTCAAAATAGAAATATAATCAGGATGAAATACAGAAGGTACTATTATGCTTACATCAGCTTCTGCTAAAGCTGGTGCAGAAATATGACTGTCTACTGCAACAGTTTTTCCAATACCTCCTAAAGCCTCTTTAAAATAGTTTATGAGGTAGTTTCTTCTGCCTGCGCATGTAAATAAAATATTCATCCTAGTTTTTTCCTAATTCCTATCCAAGATTATGTTTTTGTAAAAAAATTTAATTTCCCTTAATAAGCTTTGATAAGTAAGTTTATAATATGCTTTCTTTAATAATATCTATTTGTGGTTTAACATTTTCCTCAGATCGAATTTCATCCAATGCCCGGGTGTCACTTTCTGGATTAATGCCAGAAGCCTTAAAAACTTTTTCAACAGTTCTTAAAAGGATTTTTAGATCTAAAAAAAATGATAGATTCTCTACGTATTCTGCGTCCTTTTCAAGTTTTGCATCCCACGTTAGACTATTACGTCCTGAGACCTGCGCCAGTCCTGTAATTCCTGGTCTCACAGTATGTCTTATCTTTTCACGTTTTGTATAATATTCTAAATATCTTACTCGCAAAGGTCTTGGTCCTACAAGGCTCATATCCCCTTTTATAACATTTATAAGTTGGGGAATTTCATCTAAAGAAGATTTCCTAAAGAAAGTTCCCGCTTTTGTAACACGTTCATCATCTGGTAGAAGTTCTCCTTTTTCATCCCGACCATCTGTCATTGTTTTAAACTTTAAAATATTAAAGACCTTTTCATCTTTTCCCGGTCTAGGTTGTACAAAAAGTGGCTTCCCATCATTAAGAAAATAAAGTATGATATATACCACCAAGTAAATGGGTAGTAACACAATAAATCCAACTAGTGATAATGAAAAATCAATAATTCTTTTAAAAAAATTCTTATACATTATTGTTGTTTTTGGGGTTTTTTGTTAGTCTATTTTAAGCTAGGGGCTTGAGGTTGAATTAAACTTCCATAAGTTCTTCCTTTCTATAATTATTAACAGTCAATCTTCTCTTACCAGATGACAACTGAGGAATTTCCTCAACGTATTTTATCTCAATTTCAGCGTCATCTCCTAAGTAACTTTTAAACATATCAATTAATTCATTTTGTGAATTAAAAGTACTTTCCACATTTAGTTTGAGAATATAGCTTTTCTCTCCTTCTTGAATCAACTGAAACTGCTTAATATCTGCATAGGGTTCTAAATGAAAAATTATAAAAGGGGATTGGACATTCCCTGTAGTATTATATAGCATATCCATTTTTCT
>CAXBEL010000163.1:0-10308 GCA_963974735.1 uncultured Flavobacteriaceae bacterium
CATGCGGATACTGAGAGAATCACAGGATTATTCTCAGGAATATGTGGCTGATGTGTTGAATATCAACCAGAAGACTTATTCAAACCTAGAATCAGGTAAGTCTAAATTAACGGTAGACAGAATCCATCAACTGGCAGATCTGTATCATGTTAAGCCAGATTATTTTCTATCTGATGAACTGCCAGTTATTAACTATAATACAGGGCCAAATAGTCATGGGGGCAATTTTAAGACTTATAACAACAATTTTGGAGAACTAGATTTCGTGAAATCAGTATACGAAAAAATGCTTCAAGATAAGAATCACATAATCTCAAACCTTGAAAATCAAGTCGAAAAACTAACATCAATTATTCAAGAATTAACAAAAAAACAATGAGTTATACAGTTATTGGTTCATTTAGAATAAGTCATAATTATGCTCCAGAACATTTGGCAGCAGAATTAGATATTTCTCTTGAAGAATATATCAAAATGGAAAATGGCGAGCGATTATTAACTACTGATCTGGCATCTAAACTAGCTTCATTCTACAAAGTAGATCCAGCGTTATTCTTTCTGAAAGGTTTATCAGTAACAAATTACAACCACGGGCCAAATTCACATAGCGGCCCTATTACTACATACAATAATAATTACGGATTTAAAGAACTTGTAGAAAAATTGACGACAGAAAATGATGAATTGAGAAATGAATTACAAAAATTTAAAAAATAAAATAATCTTGGAACTAATCGTAAAAAATTAATTAAGGTTTTTATCCATAAATAAGGATAAGAAATAGTAGAGAATAATCAGTTTCTTCAATATAACATAGAAATTTAGGAGAAGGCAAAAAATATCTTAATTATCATTGTGTTCAATCTTTTTTAAATAAAAATACATATTCATCTACTAGTCCTCTTTTATGTGGATTTGTACTTAATCCAGAATATCTCGAAAAAACAATAGGAGATAAAGGTTGGTACAATTCCAATATAGATCTATGTGCGGCGTTACTAACTATAACATTAACACCTCTTAATGAAGCAGAAACGCATAAATCTTTTAGCCTAATTTGATCGTTCCAATTAAATATATTCTCATTGTATCGCTGAAAACCATTTGTGTTATGAGATACCGTATATGGTGGGTCGCAGTAGATTAAATCACCATCCTTGGCAAGCTCAAACGCAGAACTAAAATCACGACAAGACAATTGACAATGTGACAACTTATTCGACGCATTTAAAACCAAATTCTTTTCCCAAAGAATATCTGTAGACCTCCCACCATAGGGAACATTAAATCTCCCCAATTTATTAACTCGATACATACCACCAAATGCTGTACGGTTTAAATAAAGTAGCCTTGCAGCTTTATCAATACTATCTGTTGGAGAACTATTCCGAATTTGATAGTAATTATCCTTATCAATTGGCATTTCTTTTATTTTAGAAATAATTTCATGAGGAAATTCCTTAACAACTTGATATAAGTTAATCAAATCACTATTAGAATCAGACAAACACGCAGACTTATTTACTAAGGAAAAAAATACCGAAGCACCACCAAGGAATGGCTCGAAATAATTGTTATATTCAATTTTAGATAAAACTTGATTTAACATAGGAATTAACCACCTTTTACCACCAGGCCATTTCAAAAACGGCAATACATCTTCGTCTCCAATAATCATACAAGAAATTTTGTTTTAACAACCACGGTTTTACCAGTAGGAATTCTATTTTCTGGCAAACCTCTTGAACCAGGACTAATCCGCCAAATATCAATATCTTTTAATAATATTGAATTTAACAAGGAAATTAATGTAAAAGGCTTAGGACCACAAGGGGCTATAATAATTCTAAATTTTTCAGTCAATTTTTCACAAAGAGAAAAAAGAACGTGATGCAATTGTACAATATTATCAAAGGAATAATTAAATATATTTTCAGGATCGACAATTTTTAGTAATTCATAGTTTTCTTTTCTTACAGCATTTGTAAAATCACCCTGGGAAGAATCTGTTAGAAAAACTAAAGTTTCAGAGTCCAAAAATTCAGTTAAGCCAAAAGCTCGAATTTTTTCATAACCTAATCCTATGATTAAAGCTGTAGGCTTCAACGGCAATGCAATACTATAAAACCCCTTAATCGGTCCAATATGGCGATTTGGAATATGGTCTGTAGGAGGAGGAGAAAATTTTGCTAAAGAATAAGAAAAATATATATCTATTACGATATTATTATCAACTTCGAGCCACCTAAAATAATTAAGTATTGCAGAATACCATACTCGAGTCATACTAGAATAATCGATAAGGATATTAAGTCCATTTTTACCTCTGAAGTTTAAATTTTCTAAAACACTTAGGATTACGGAATCATCATCTCCGTGAGATTGAATTAATTTATAACCATTCTTAAGAAAAATACCATCATTTTTTAACCTTTCTTTAATATCACCATAGTTCTTAAACGATAAAGCCAGCTTATTCTTTGAATTAAATCTATAATTACTTATAAGAAAACTAGCTCTTTCTTCATAGCCAGATGAAACTAAAATTAAATCAAATTCCAGTGATTTAATATCATCAATTAGAACATTTTCTATAACAGAATTGAGTCTCATAAGTCTAATTTTACTTGTTTATTTATAACTTCAATATTGCTAGAAATAATTCTAGATAATACATTAGACTTTTCCTCTTTGCGAATCGGAAGCAAAAAATAAGGATATAAAACAAAAGAAAGCCTAAATTTTTTATTAAGGACCCCATCAGGAGATATATTTTCAGCTGGATCGAGCAATATAAATGCTCCTAAATGAATTCCCAAAACAATTAAATCAAGGTACTTATGATTTACTTTATCATTAACAACAAAAGTCCCCGTAGGGCTTGGTGTAAAACTACCATTAAGTATACTAGACTGAAAATAATTACCAATAGACAAAATAAAACTTTTTAATGAAATAACGCTTGAAACAACATCAATATTGGCATCAGGATGAGTAGACCATAGATTCAAATATCTCTTAGATATTTGAAACAATAATTCTGATTGAAATTTAATAAAAACTTCAGGAAGTTGGTTCAAATTATTTACATTAAGAATTATTTGATCAATTATACCTATTATCAATCTAGGATTACCATCGGCTATTTTACAAATATTCTCCCAACCATAAACAAAAGGACTTTTTATTTTCCTAGTCCTTCTTCTGCTTCCTTTACCTTTATCATTAGAGCTCAAATAAAAATTCCTATAATAGACAATAGATTTAATTTTCCGATGAATTTCACTGTCTTCTAATCGGTCTGCTGAAATTGGTTTTAATAAATCAATTCCTTTACCAACCAAGTATTCCGCAAATGATGAATCTTTTTTAGCTAATTGGGAAAATTGATCAACCAATATACTTTTTTGATTTGATAAGTCCCCAATTTTTAAATCATTATATAATGAATGTTCAATTCTAAGAAATCTTTCATATTCCGAATTTCCTAATAAGTTCTCAGGATCAATCTCTTGATCAAATTTTTTTCGAAGTTTTGATATTATTAAAGTTTTACAAAATTCTTCCCATTCTTTTTCATGTCTATTTGTATACAACCAAAGTAATATAGGACTAAAATCACTTCCTGTACTAGGCAAATGTTCCTTAGAAGTAAATTCCAATATAGGAATAGAGGTTAATTTGAAAATAAAATCCTGATCTTTACTTCGAAAGAATTTAAACAATTTAGTTTGTAGCCATGTTGGAGCTAATTCTAATTCATCAAAACAAAGCGCCCATTTAATAGGCCTTGTTTTACTTCTAATCACTAAACTATTACTATTTCCAAAATATTGCTCAAAAGCTTTACATGCTCCCCTAAGGGGCTCTAAAAACTCTTGATAATAATAATCTGGATATTCGTATGTAATAATTTCAACACGCCTATTTCTCGTTTTATTTATTAATACATTAACACTATCCAATCTATTATAAAACTCTTGTTCAATTGCATATAAAGATGACGGCGTAGAGTCTGGTAAATGCCAGATTCTTTTTAAATCATCAATAAACAATTTAATATTAGAATTAACTTCATCAGATGGTATAGTATCAATCAATGAAACAAAAGTTTTTATCGTCTGAATAAAAACATTTGTATTAACCAATACATTAGGCACCAATTCAATAAATTCACTATACTTAGAAAATTCTTTTTTAAACAGATCCACTTCCATTTTCCATTGAACATCAGTTGGTATGTAAATAGATATAAAAGGTAAATCATATATTAAAGTACTATTATTAATTTTCTGATATTCAAGCAATGCTTCAATTGTAAGCATTTTTAAAAGCGTAGTTTTACCACATCCTCGCGGCCCCATTAGTAAGCTATTTCTATTAACTAGCAATTCATCGAATTTCTTATAATTTACAAATCCTTGAGCAACTTGCCTTAAAGTTAAATTTCGTGCATTAAAAGAATCAAACAAAGTTTTGTATTCATTCATCTTAAGTTGTTTTAATAATTTCCTTTATCAACCCACTTGAATATTCTTGAACAATTTCAAAATTAGCCTGTAGTTCAATAAACAATTTATCTTTATCAATTGGTGGAAAAAACTTAAAGTCTGGAAATGTTTCGATAAAATCTACATTATTCATCCTTTCTAATTTATGGAAAATAAAATGATCTAAAATCATTTTTGAATAATCTTTAACTCCCGCTTTCGCTCCAAATCCAATTTCCGACTTTATTTTAGAAGTTGAAGGAGACCATCCAACGCCATAAGTATAATCCCAACTCCTAATTATGCCCCTACTTTCTGAAGGTGCCAGTTCTACTATATGAAAATTATTTTTGGAATTTGTCTCCATAATATTCATATGAGAAGATATACTCCCAGATGCAAAAATTGGCAATCCATTATAAATAGTCAGTTTTGGTTCATGTTTGTGTCCATGTATAAATATTTGAAAATTAAATTCAATTAGAATATCAATTAATTTATCCCCTTTTTCAATAGAATCCTTATCCTTATATTTGAAACCTACGTTTGAATGCTTTATTGGATGATGATGAGTTATTGCTATCTTATATTTATATTCCTTTTTTATATATCCTAATTCATTTTTTATATTTTCAAGAATATCGTCTGAAATAATTGATTCTTCTGCAGATAATTTGTTAGTATGGCTATGCACACTATTAAAATTAAAAATTAAGATTTCTCCGAGATCAATTATGCAAAAACTATCAGCTATAAAAGACTTTCTCTCAAGAGGAAACTCGAAGGGAAAATTGTCCTTTAGATTTCGTGGCATATTTAGAAAATCATATTTATTGTGAATACCTCTTGAGTCAACATCATGATTCCCTAGAGTTGCTATCAAATGAGATGCATAAAAACTAACTTTCAACTCTTCAAGAAAAGACCAGCCAGTTATAAGCCCCTGTGGATCAGTTCTGTTAGAAATATCTCCAGGACATATAAGTAAATCAACTTTCAATTCGTCTTTTTTTATTAAATCAATAAGTGATTGTACAGGGTGTTGATGGACCGGTCTTCTCATGTTATCGGAAAGCAACCAGGTGTCTATACCTCCCTCACTTCTACTATGATTGCAATGTAAATCACTTACAACAGCAATTTTTAATTCTTCCATTAAAAAGAGATTTTCTTCAAATACCAAACCTTTATCTACATGGCTGATATTTAAACTTTTAAAATTATAATTTTATAATATACATAAGTCCGATACGTGACGAAAATTTAGTTTAATTATATTCTCCTTTTGCGGTAGTGGTATTACTACTTTTCGAGCGAAGCCATGAGTTAGGCAATGGGTAAAACAACGATCGCCATTTCATAATCTGCTTATGTTCCAATTAATTGTTTCTTTTAATCTTGTTTCAAGTTGATCAAAATTATTGATTGACCAAAATGGTATTTCCATTGCGGTAACATTAATTTTTTCACTTTCATCAAATCCAGAACATACTATGAAACGGTCAGGTGGCATAATACTTTCAGAAATATTTGGATAAACTAATACGATGTCAGTACAGCCTCTTTTAAATGCATAGCTAATCATTTGATAAAGGTCATTTTGTGAAATCCCTTTCTTAGGGTCGTGCTTGAATTTGGTCGAACGTAATTTGTATTTCGTATCAACGATGATTTTTCGTTTGGAATCATCTTTAGCGGTAAGAAAAATATCGTGCTGCATATTAAATACATTTTTCCCTTCAGAAGTTTCTGCTAAGTACATATCCGACTTTTGATAGTGAACTTTATAGTCTTTCGAAAACCATGTTTCCAAGAAACCTGCAAGAAAATCTTCAAATATGTATTCCATCGGAAATAACAAGCACCATTGAGATAAGTCGTAACTGCTGTTTGAGTACAACTGTTGGTTAAGAATTAATTTGCAACTGTCCAGTATAACTTCATAATCTTCAAAAAATGAATTAATTGATATTCTTTCAATATCATGTACGGAACACGGCAAATCATCAACTTCATCCAAGATAAAAATTACATCTTGAAGTATTCTCTGGTTCTCATAAAACTTTGTTTGGTTTAATAGTAGTCGGGAGCAGTACTTAATGGACCGATTCACTTTATTATTAAACAGAAAAGGCTCATAGTCGCATTCAATCCTTTGATAATTTCCATATGAGATGCTGGAGGTGATATATCTTTTAAAGTTAATAGAACCTCTTGGGGTTTGCATGGCATCCGCTAACTCCTGATACATGGTAAATGGTTGATTAGAAACTGCATCTAAGAACTGATTTGCAATTAAATTGATAATGAGTTCAGGAAATTGAGTGGTTTCTATTGTGTTCAGCGTAGCTCGGTTAAAAGGAAAGCGCCACCTACGACAATAACGAAACCAATAAAATATGTGCTTGAGCATTAATTCCTTAGAATGAATAGCAGAGGTATCTGACTTAAAAACCTTTGGATAGATTTCAATTAACTCCGATCCATTTTGAACAAACCCCACATAATTATTTGCCCGTATGCGATTTCCGTCAAATTGTAGAAAAGGTTGGTAATTTTTATCCTTTTCAGAATCGAAAAGCTCAATGTCACGGGTGAAAATGCGGCTGTCCCATATAGACAACAACATGCCTTCAAGAGATTCTCTGTCCAATATTGATGACCACCTTCCGTATTCAAACAATGAAATCATTCTACCACCTTAGATATATTCCAAGAATAAGATTGGGAGTCGTAACTTACTATCCACCCGGATCCTTCAAAAATGTTGCTCACTATATCCGTCTTACCTGAGAAATACTCCAGAAGTAATGGAATAACCTTGTTTTCTAAAACAGCTTCTATTGGTTGTTGTTTCATGAAATAAGCATGGCCAATTAAATAATCTGGAGATTTCTTCTTATCAAAAATTGAATTGTTAATAGATTGAAGTAGATGAATGGCGCTTTCATTGTAACCTTCGTATTGGGGATAATATCCAATGAATTCAAAACGCCTACGTAAAGCAATGTCAATAAGTGCAATAGATTTATCTGCAGTATTCATTGTCCCTATTATGAACAGGTTTGGCGGAATCCCAAAATCTTTTTCGCCATTAGGCAATGTTATTTTAAGTTCATTTTCCTCTCCTAATCTTTTGTCGTCTTCAAGTAATGTAATTAACTCTCCAAATACTCTTGAAATATTGGCTCTATTTATTTCGTCAATGACCAAAATAAAGTTCTTGAGTGAAATTTCTTCCTGAATTGGTTCTAGCGTTTTCGAATGCTGTTTTAACTTATCCACTAAAGAATTATAGTAAACACCCAATCCTTGTTCACTATAATCTAAGGTTCCATCATAAATTCCTTTTGTGTTTTTTACTAATAAATCATGGCCGGTTCCTCCGCTTTGCTTAGTGAACTTAATTCTTCCATTTTCAACATCTATCGCAGTTATTTTAAAGTTGTAACCTTTGCTTCTCATTGGGATTTCAACTTCTTCAACCTCTTCTTCGATGAGCTTACTGAAGAAACTATTGAATACTTCATCAAAGTCAATTGTCTGATCTTGTTTTTTTATAGCAGTTGACCAATTTTGTTTAGCTCTTTCACACAGTTGTTTAAAGATCCCATCTTTTTTGTCAAATCGTAGTATACCGGATGTGGTGTCAGGAGCAATTCCCACCATAAAATCTTCATAGGTGTAACTCTGATGGAATGTAACGAACTCAATTTGGCCTTCCGATCGTAACCTGTCAAATTCAGCTTTATTCTGGCTATGACTTCCTAGCGATTTTCCTAAAGCGATCTCTATAGCATGATCAATACTAGTAAAGGTTTTACCGGTTCCAGGAGGTCCATAAAGGATAATATTTTTCGACTTCATATTATTGTGCTCGTATTTACTTTGCATTGCATTTTCGGCAAAGGCTTCTATAATTCTGTACTCCTGTCGTGTGGCTGAAAAATTGGTCCCTTGATTTCCAACTTTTAGATTCTCAATGCCTTTTACTGATTTGATATTCTTCCAAAGTAAAGGACTATCAATAAGGTTGGCCTGTATCTTAATCCCAGCTTTCAGATCGTCTTTACCTTTTAATTTCCAAAGATGATCATCTGGGGAGCTTTTTGTTTCTCTTGGACTGTTTGATATTTGACCTAGCGCGTAGCATCCAGCATTTTTGCCAGTAATCCAAAGAATTACTTTATCGCCAACTTTAATTTTGTCCTTATGGGCAGATACAGTCCAGTCGTGAAGTAAGTTTTCTCTTATTGCTTTTTCAAAGTCAAAAACATTGGGGTTGCCTTGAAAAATCCAAAATGAAGCATTTCGTTCATCCCAGAGTCGTAAGGTTTTATTCCGGGTTTTGAATTCATTTACTTTACATATTCCTTGTTGTAGTTTATAATCAAACTGTTCTTCTGTCGTCAGCTCATACCATTCTACTTCCGCATAAGTTATCCAATCTCCATATTCAATCTCATTTTTTTCAAAATCCGATTGTAAATCGGTATTGGTTGTTACCGGTTGCGGACTTTCCAAAACCTTTGCTATAGATTTAACTTGGTATCCTTCTGTTATCACCACCAAATCATCAATACTGTATGATTTATCGGTTACACCAATTACAATATTTAGTTCTTTGATATAATTATAAAAACTTGGTTTACCACTTCCCCAATTGCAACCTAATTTCCAAATTCGTCCTGATGTATGGTCAATATTTAAATTCTCTTTACTTGGTTTAGACCTTATTTCAAACCCTAGATTAGAAAGAAACTTATTTGTTGGTTCTCCACCGCTTTTATTCCAAATATGCTCCCCATTCATTTGTTCATGAGAATATCGCATAATCTCTTTTGGCGGAAACGCATTCCCTTCAATAATTACGTCATATCCAGTCGAAGGACTTAGTTCAATTTCTTTGCTTTGGATTTTCTGTACCGCATTAAGTACATGCTCTTTTGTTATTTTGTCTGGTTCAAATGCCATTGCAGTTAGTTTAATTGAGTTAATTGAAAAGAGCAAGCTCTTCGTTGCGCGTAGAAACGAACATAACAAGGTGTTTCATGGCGAAAATGAAATCAAAATTTTCCGCTCCTAGACCTATTTCTTTTCGTCCAATTATATTGTTTGATTAGTTTTCTGTCTGATTTATATGTCAATGTTTATACGTCAACTGTAGTCTTTTCAGTATTAGGCACAAAAGCGGTTTTCTCCTTGGATATCGTAGCCATCTCACAGAGTGGCTAAGCGTTATACCTTGTTTTATACCCCCACTTGGCGTAGTCACATCGCTCGTGGCACCAGGTGAAGTGTGTAACTTAACCATCTATCTCTCCAATTTGAAATGGGTTAAATCTCTATCTACGCCTCATGCTGCCAACAATAACTACTTCCTGAAGCCGATTTCCTTGAGCATCTGGAACCAGCTTTTGTGGTTGCCTTGCATTGGGAGGAAGTTGCTTGTGCTGGCTTAGTTTCTTTGCTTGGTTCTACATTTTTTGGTCCTGCTGATAAAGAAAGAGGATGGGCTTTTCCCGCTTCCCTGCTGGAAGGCTTGCAAACCAAGCAGGCGGTTAGACCTCTCTTTTTGGCTGCTGAAAGATCCGAAGCCCAGCCAGTTTTGGCGTACCGACAGGATTCTTTGTGATATTTCGCTCCTGTCTTCGTGATAAAGACCGTCTGCGCCTGAAGCTGGGCAGCAAGCAGGAAGAAGAACGTGAAAAAGAAGCCGTATAGCAGTTTGTACATTTGGGTTAGGTTGGGTTAGGAAAAGTATCCGGATATATGCCCAGATGGATGATAAAAGTTGGCTATTTGCTTTCTACTAAAA
>CAXBEL010000164.1:0-10301 GCA_963974735.1 uncultured Flavobacteriaceae bacterium
GGTTATAAGGTAAGTGACTCAATAGATACCAATGCTATTACAGAGTGGTTATCTACAAATTTACAGGATCTCGCAGGCGGAACATTTAATATTTTTATTGCAGTAGGTATTATGTATTTCCTGCTATATTACATGCTTACCAATAGAAAAAAATTAAAGGAGACACTTTATGAATACATTCCTATGGGTTCTGACAATCTTGAAAATATAGGTAAGGAAAGTGTTGCCATGGTGCGGTCTAATGCATTAGGAATCCCTCTGGTTGCGATAGCTCAGGGTGTCGTTGCTCTTATTGGCTATTTCATTTTTGGCGTACCAGATCCTTTTTTCTGGTTTGGAATAACAGCAATAGGCTCAATGATTCCTTTTATAGGTACTTTAATAGGAATTTTACCTGTAACCATACTACTTCTTTCATCTGGAGATACAGGTCAGGCCATTGGTATTGCTATTTATGGTATTGTCGTGGTTGGCTCTACAGATAACATTATACGCCTCTATGTATTGGAAAGATTAGCGAATGTACATCCACTGGTTACTCTTATAGGAGTAATAGTAGGTGTTCCACTCTTTGGCTTTATAGGTCTAATATTTGGCCCATTACTTATTAGTTTATTTCTACTTATCTTAAAGATATATAAAAATGAATATGGTAAACCTCCAGTAGATCATCAGGAAGAACATTTATGACTAGGCTTGAAAAGATCAAAAAAACCAATTTTCCTCCTAAAATAAAATCCATACTAATTTGAAAGGGTCAATGCGCTTTCTATAAACATTGGGTTACATGTTGAATACAAATCCCCAAGGATTAAATTGAATACAAAACCTTCAAGAAGTTGCAGAACAGTTTTCTCATCTAGAAGAGATTTAATATTACTGGGCTTATAACTACTATTCATTTAATTATTTGATCTTTCAGTATATCGACGTCCCTTAAATCGGAAAAATTAAAATTATTCTTTCAGTATTGGCAAATATTCCTTTTTTTTGGGCCTACCAAATAGCAACACAATTTTATGGAAATTCTAGGCATTGATGTAGGCGGAACAGGAATTAAAGGTGTCCCTATCAATTTAGAGACCGAAGACTATATGGGAGAACGATTTAGGCTTCCCACTCCTATTCCCCGTAAACCTAAGGCAATGATCAAAACCATAGGAGAGGTTGTGAAACATTGGGATTGGAAAGGCCCTGTAGGGGTAGGGTTCCCTACAGTTGTTCATAAAGGCAAAGCTTTACAGTATGGCAATTTAGATCCAGAATGGCAAGGTTTGCAAATAGATAAAATGATTGAAGATCATATAGGACTTCCTGTTGCTGTTATTAATGATGCTGATGCGGCAGGTCTTGCAGAAGTTACTTTTGGTGTAGGAAAAAATGAGAAAGGATTGGTTATGGTTTTCACTGTTGGCACAGGTATAGGAAGCGGAGTTTTTTATAATGGTGAATTAATACCAAATTTTGAATTGGGTCAATTACGGTATAAAGGAAAGAAAACCATAGAGCAATACGCATCCCGTGCGGTACGCCTTAACAACGATATGAGTTTTAAGAAATGGGGAAAGCGTTTTAATAAATTTATTCAACTGGTCACAACAATAAGCGATCCAGATCTCATTATTATTGGCGGTGGTGCAAGTAAAAATCTGGACGAATATCGCCACAAACTAAAAACGGACGTTCCTATCTTAGCTGCACACACAAAAAACCACGCAGGAATTATAGGTGCTGCTCTAAGCGCCAAACATCTGCTTTAGGATTTTATTTTTTTCCGTTATTTGTTCTATGACGCTCTCTAGCAAGAAGTGTATTCTTTAAGAGCATGGCTATGGTCATAGGACCAACTCCACCGGGAACAGGGGTTATAAAGCTCGCTTTTTTACTTACATTTTCATAATCTACATCTCCCGTCAGATAATAACCGCGTTCTCTGGTTTCATCAGGAACTCTACTGATCCCCACGTCTATTATTACCACATCATCTTTAACCATTTCTGCTTTTAAAAAACCAGGTACTCCAAGAGCGCTAATAATAATATCCGCTTGGGAAGTTATCTGAGTAATATTTTTAGTGCGGCTATGGGTTAAGGTTACTGTAGAATTTCCTGGAAAGCCTTTTCTCCCCATTAAAATACTCATAGGTCTTCCTACAATATGACTACGACCAATAACTACAGTATGTTTTCCTTGAGTTTCCACCTCATAACGTTCCAACAACTCTAATATTCCAAAAGGTGTTGCAGGTATAAATGTGCTCATATCCAAAGCCATTTTACCAAAATTCGTAGGATGAAAACCATCTACATCCTTATCTGGATTAACGGCCATAAGAACTTCCTGCGTATCAATCTGTGGAGGAAGAGGCAGCTGTACAATAAAACCATCTATATCATCATCCTCGTTCAATTGTTTTATTTGAGCAAGCAATTCTACTTCACTTGTCGTACTTGGCATTCTTACCATGGTAGACTCAAACCCCACGCGCTCGCAGGCTTTAACCTTACTTCCCACATAGGTAAGACTTGCTCCATCATTTCCTACAATTATTGCAGCAAGATGGGGGACTTTCTCCCCACGATCCTTCATTTTATTCACCTTTTCGGCAATTTCATTTTTAATATCGTTGCTTACTTTCTTTCCGTCAAGTATGGTCATTGCTGAAGGGTATATTGAATGAAAATTTTAATTTTAAAGTGTTGAGTAATCGCTATAAAGAATAAAACCTACTTCATTTTACTCATCATCTGCATCATCTTTTGGCCACCGCCACCTTGCATCATCTTCATCATTTTACTCATCTGATTAAATTGCTTGAGTAATTGATTAACTTCTTGAACTGTAGTACCAGATCCTTTACTAATTCGTTTTTTACGATTACTATTTATAATAGATGGCTGAGTTCTTTCGTCAGGGGTCATAGAATGAATAATGGCTTCAATATGCTTAAATGCATCATCATCAATATCCAATCCTTTAAGAGCCTTACCAGCACCAGGAATCATCCCGATAAGGTCTTTCATATTACCCATTTTCTTTACCTGTTGAATTTGTTTCAGGAAATCATCAAACCCAAACTGATTTTTGGCAATTTTCTTTTGAAGTTTACGGGCTTCATCTTCATCAAACTGTTCCTGTGCGCGCTCCACTAAAGAGACAACATCACCCATTCCTAAAATACGGTCTGCCATACGGGAGGGATAAAAAATGTCTATCGCCTCCATTTTTTCCCCTGTACCTATAAATTTTATAGGCTTTTTTACAACGGTTTTAATAGAAAGAGCAGCTCCACCACGTGTATCACCATCAAGCTTTGTAAGTACAACCCCATCAAAATTGAGCGTTTCATTAAAAGCTTTAGCTGTATTAACCGCATCCTGACCTGTCATAGAATCTACTACAAATAAAGTCTCTTGGGGTTGAATCGCTTTATGAATATTAGCTATCTCGGTCATCATCACTTCATCCACAGCCAGACGACCAGCGGTATCTATAATAACAACATTATGTCCGTTTTGCTTCGCGTATGCAATTGCGTTTTGAGAAATTGAAACTGGATCATTATTCTCTCTATCAGAATAAACCTCAACATTAATCTGATCTCCAACTACGTGAAGCTGATCTATTGCCGCTGGTCTGTAAACATCACAAGCAACAAGAAGTGGTTTTTTAGTCTTTTTTGTCTTTAGAAAGTTGGCCAACTTACCTGAGAAGGTAGTTTTACCAGATCCTTGAAGTCCTGACATTAGAATTATCGAAGGATTACCTGAAAGATTAATACCTTCAGACTCTCCACCCATTAATTGTGTAAGCTCATCCTTAACAAGCTTAACAATCAATTGACCTGGTTTAAGACTGGTAAGAACGTCCTGCCCCATTGCACGATCTTTTACAGTACTCGTAAAATCCTTGGCAATTTTATAGTTTACATCGGCATCAACCAATGCTCTTCTTACTTCTTTTAGTGTTTCAGCAACGTTTACTTCGGTAATTTGTCCGTGCCCTTTAAGCACGTGCATCGCTTTATCCAGCTTATCACTTAAATTATCAAACATAGTCTTAGCTTCAATTTTGAGAATGCAAATTTAAGGATTTGAGCCTTAAGAATAAAAGGTTATTTAGTCAGACTGCTAAACTTATTTGAAGCGAAAAAATCCAGCAACTGCATTATTTAAAATGGAAACGTATTCCTTTTATTTAAGATAATTCTTGGTATTAAACAGGTCCTAGACAATAAAAAAGCACCGTTTTGTATGGAAAACGATGCTTTTTATTATTATGAACTTATATTGGAAGATTATTTACATCCGTTCGGGAACATTAATACCCAATAGTTTAAAAGCAGATTCTACTACTTGCCCTACTTTTTTAGACAAACTTACCCTGAAGCTTTTTTCCTCTTCTGTATCTGCTCCTAAAATTGAAACATTCTGATAAAAAGAGTTGAATTCCTTAACGAGATCATAAGTATAATTTGCAATCAATGCCGGACTGTGATTTTCTGCTGCCAGTTGTATGGTTTCAGGATATAACGCAATCTGTTTTAAAAGTTCTTTTTCTTTAGGACTAAGGCTGTTGGGAATAACGTTAACCGGCACTTTATTTTCTACTGCCTTTCTTAGAATCGATTGAATTCTAGCATACGTATATTGAATAAAAGGCCCTGTATTACCCTGAAAATCTACAGATTCTTTAGGATCAAATAATATTCTTTTTTTAGGATCGACTTTTAATATATAATATTTTAAAGCTCCCAGACCAATCGTATTGTAAAGCTCCTGTTTTTCTGCATCATTATATCCTTCAAGCTTACCAAGTTCTGTTGAAATTGATTCGGCAGTATTTGTCATTTCTACTATGAGATCATCTGCATCTACAACAGTCCCTTCCCTACTTTTCATTTTACCACTGGGAAGATCTACCATCCCATAACTTAAGTGAAAAAGATTTTTAGCCCAATCATAGCCCAATTTTTCAAGTATCAAGAACAACACTTTAAAATGGTAATCCTGCTCATTACCCACGGTATATATCATTCCGCCTACATCTGGATTATCCTTGACGCGCTGTATTGCGGTACCAATATCCTGGGTCATATAAACGGCAGTACCGTCACTACGCAATACTATTTTTTCATCTAGACCATCTTCGGTTAAATCACACCAAACAGAGCTATCTTCTTTTTTATAAAATACGCCGTTTTTAAGACCTTCTTCAATATTATCCTTACCTAATAAATACGTATTACTCTCATAATAATAACTGTCAAAATCTACTCCTAGAGCTTTATATGTAGCTTCAAAACCTTCATAAACCCACCCATTCATCGTTTCCCACAATGCTACAGTTTCGGGATCTCCAGCTTCCCATTTAAGAAGCATATCTTGTGCTTCGAGAATTAATGGGGCAACTTTTTCTGCTTGTTCCTGTGTTTTTCCTTGAGCTACGAGATAAGAGATTTCTTCTTTATAGGCCTTATCAAATTTCACGTAGTAATTCCCTACTAACTTATCTCCTTTTAACCCAGTTGATGCAGGTGTTTCTCCGTGACCAAATTTCTTCCACGCGAGCATACTCTTACAGATATGAATCCCGCGGTCATTTATAATCTGGGTTTTATATACTTTTTTACCTGAAGCCTTTAAAATTTCAGCAACCGAATAGCCTAACAAGTTATTTCTAATATGTCCTAAATGCAGTGGTTTATTAGTATTGGGAGAAGAATATTCTACCATTATGGCCTTACCGGATACTGGCTTTTTTCCAAAATCTGAATCGCTGCTAATACTTGCGAAAAAATCAAGATAGTATGAATCGGCTATTACCAAGTTCAAAAAACCCTTTACAACATTAAAATCTGCAATTTGATCTATATTATCCTTTAAATAATTACCTATCCGCTCCCCTATTACTGCGGGATTTCCTTTTACAACACGCAGCATAGGAAAAACAACAACGGTAACATCCCCCTCAAAATCTTTTCTGGTAGGTTGTATTTCTACATTTGCCAGCGTAGCTTGAAATAATTCTTTAACAGCATCTTGTACCGCTTTGACAACGGTTTCGTGAATATTCATTGGATAACATTTATGAAGGTGCAAAGATAAGCATTGATCATTAAAAAATTTCTGTGCCTTCCGTTTGTTATTCAGTAAGTCCTATGCAGTAAAATGTTATTATCATTTTTTAGCTTATAGCTGTATTATATGTAGTTATAGACTGTAAACCATTATTTTAAAACCTATTTGTATCTTTAATCGAATTAATAAAACTTATGCTTCTCAACGTTTCATACAACAATCCTAAAGTCAAAAAGAAAATAGATTCTGAAGTTGGACCGCCTTTCACATTACGTGATCGCATTAAATTGGGCGGAATAGGTTCTTCTAAGTTGTGGATTACTTCTTCTAGTGTTGAAATAAACAATTTACTTATTCTGGACAGTTACGTCAATACTTGCAATATAGAAATGAGGCCAAAAGGTATTATTGTTGGTTTTCGTTCTTTGTTAGAATCCTACGCTCTAATTATACCTTATTATAAATTGAGTCTCTACAAAGGTAAAGCGGAAGAATATAGTATTTACAGGGATAATTACTTCATTAAAATTAGAGCCTTGGCTAAAGATAAAGCCACTCATAAATTCATTAAAAAAATAATGAATTATAAAGCAGAGCAGCTTCCTTTAGGGCCCGAAGACCTGTGACCTTCAAAATTTGAAATTGATATAAATTTAATAATCAGTATACCAATCCTATGAAAATTCTACTTACTGGAGCAAATGGTTATATAGGTTTACGCTTACTTCCTCTTTTACTTGAAATGGGTCATCAAGTTGTATGCACCGTGCGGGATGCAAAAAGGCTTTCGGTAGATAAAAAAATAAGGAGACAGATAGAAATCGTTGAGATTGATTTTTTGGAAGAACCTAATTCAGACCTGCTTCCAAAAGATATAGATGCGGCATATTATCTTATTCATTCGATGACTTCTTCTACAATGGATTTTGATGAAAAGGAAGAAATTTCCGCAAATAATTTTAAAACATATTTATCAGGTACAAACTGCAAACAGGTTATTTATTTAAGCGGGATAATTAACGAAAAGAATTTAAGCAAACACCTTTGGTCCCGTAAAAATGTAGAGGAAATATTATATAAAGGTGATTATAATATTACTGTTTTACGTGCAGCCATAATTGTAGGATCGGGAAGCTCCTCGTTTGAAATTATACGTGACTTATGTGAAAAATTACCCATTATGGTCACTCCTACCTGGGTGAAAACGCGATGCCAACCCATTGGGATTCGCAATGTGATGCAATATTTAACGGGTGTTTTGGGCAACGAGGCTTGCTATAACGAATCATTTGATATTGGAGGACCAGATATTCTTACCTACAAAGAAATGATGCTGCAATATTCTAAAATACGTGGGTTGTCACTCACTATAATTGATGTACCCTTTTTAAGTCCCAAATTATCCTCTTACTGGCTTTATTTTATGACCTCCACCTCTTATAAACTTGCTCTAAATCTAGTTGACAGTATGCGGGTTGAAGTTATAAGCAGAGACACTAGATTACAAGAATTATTAAATATTGAGCCCATCCACTATAGGGATGCAATAAAGCTCGCATTTGAAAAAATTGAGCAAAATCAGGTGGTTTCCAGTTGGAAGGACTCTATGGTAAGTGGCCGTTTTAGAAAAGACCTCAGCGGATATATAAAAGTTCCCGAATATGGCTGTTTAAAAGATAAAAAGAGCATTGATCTTGATAATCCAGAACAGACGTTAGACAATATATGGTCCATTGGAGGCGAACGGGGCTGGTACTACGGCAATGCGCTCTGGAAAATGCGCGGCTATATGGATAAATTCGTAGGAGGTGTAGGGTTAAGACGTGGACGTACCCATCCCAACCGATTATTTGAAGGTGATTCTCTTGATTTCTGGCGCGTACTTCTTGCTGATAAAGAAGAACGCCGTTTACTTTTATTTGCCGAAATGCGAGTGCCAGGTGAAGCATGGCTGGAGTGGGAAATTGATGAAATGAATATTTTGCATCAGACTGCAACATTTAGACCTAAAGGATTGTTAGGCAGGCTGTATTGGTATACCATGCTTCCATTTCATTATTTTATCTTTGAGGGTATGATTCGCAATATTGCAAATTATTCACCAAAAAATCAGCTGGCATCAAACTCCTAGCATTTTTAAAGCGCAATTCCCTTCTCAGCATTTCGCTGGGAATATTGCTGTTCTTTTCCTTTTTCTTATACATTGAAACTCTAGGAACTTATATTCTTATAGAACAAGTCTCATTATGGGTTCGCAATTATTTTGGAGGTTTTTACCTCTATTTAGGCCTAGGATGTGTTCTCCTTTTGCTTGGTATTTCCTTCTCTTCCTGGGGTAAATATAAATTAGGCGCAGCTGAAGATAAACCGGCGTTTTCCCGTTGGGCTTGGATTTCTATGTTATATAGTGCCGGTATGGGCGCTGGCATTCTCTTAAGAGCTGTACAAGAACCTGTTTTTATGCAGCAAAATCCACCCATGAATACAAATGCAACCGCCGAAACTATTGCTCTCGAATTTACTTTTTATCAATGGGGCTTTACTGCTTGGGCATTCTACTGCATATTTGCGCTGGCTATAGGTTATGCTATTTTTAAACGTAATCTCCCGGTGGCAACAAGCAGTACTTTTGTGGGATTATTTAAAAAAGAGAAACAACTTGAAGCAAATTCATTTTTCAAATTTGTAGATATACTTACAATTCTTACAACCGTTTTTGGATTGGTCGCTGCAGTAGGTTTAGGCGCTAGCCAGATTAAAGGAGGTTTAAATCATCTTTTTACAGCAGATTTTGATTATACGATTATAATTATTCTAGTCATTCTCATCTCTATTTTAGCTTTAGCTTCAGCGCTTAGCGGTGTAGATAACGGAATAAAACGACTTTCGACACTTAATATCTGTCTAACCATTTGTCTATTACTATTCGTATTTTTACAAAGTGATGTCTTGTCTATTTTCCAACAATTTGGTCAATCACTTTATAGGTACGTAATTGATTTTATACCCATGAGTTTAGCAATAGGTAAGTATGACCCAGGAAAAGAATTTCTTACAGATTGGACCTATTATTATTGGGCTTTCTGGTTGGCTTGGGCACCATTTACGGGTATTTTTATTGCACGTATTTCCAGAGGAAGAACACTGCGCGAAATAATTATAGGAGTACTTTTGATTCCTTCTTTGGGTTCATTTTTCTGGTTCACCACTTTTGGTCAATCAGCTTTTGAACTCATTGAAAATGCTGGTGGATACAAAGGCGAATTTGATAATGTCTTTACTTCAATTTTTGTGTTCCTAGAAAATTATCCTGCGCAAGCCGCAATAAATGGTTTAGTAATTCTGCTTCTGGTAAGTTTTCTGGTTACCTCTGTAGATTCGGCAATTTACGTATTAAGCATGTTTACAGATAGGGGCAATCCAGATCCCAGCAAAAAACAGCGCATACTATGGAGTATAATTCTTACCGTTTTTTCGGTTGGGATAGTATTATTAGGGCACGCAAAAGCAGACAGTGATGTTCTTACAGCTATGCAAAAATTACTCATAATCACATCACTACCCCTAAGTCTATTAATGATTCTAATGATTGCGTTATGGCTACTAGACTTGAAAAAACATAAACAACAAACTATTTCTTAGGCAAGAACACTTCTGCCATCATACATCTGGCACTGCCACCGCCACAGGTTTCTATGGTTTTAATATCGCTGTGTATAATTTCGCAATATTTTTCTATTGCTTCTATCTGCTCAGATTCTAAACTAGAGTACGCAGAAGTACTCATAACAAGATACTTTTTTCCTTTTTTATTTTTGATCTGAAGCATATTGCCTGCAAACTGATGCATTTGCTTTTCGGTAATTGCAATAATTTCTTTATTGCTTTCTTTTAAATGATCTAATACGGTATTACGCTCCTTTTTATCATCAATAGAAGAAAGACAAATAACACAGAATTTTTCTGCCATACACATCATTACATTTGTATGATATATAGGAAGCCTTTTACCTTCAACATTTTGATATGCAGTAAAAATAACAGGAAAGTATCCAAAATCTTCACAGAACTCTATAAATAGACCTTCGTCTGCACGAGGAGAAAGAGCACAATATGCTTTCTCATTAGGGCGATCCAAGACAACGCTCCCAGTTCCTTCTAAAAATAATTCTTCTTGTTCTGCCTCAGTATAATCTATTATATTATTTATAAGATAACCAG
>CAXBEL010000165.1:0-10266 GCA_963974735.1 uncultured Flavobacteriaceae bacterium
AATTCGTGCTTACCGGTAAAAACATTTATTTTTCCATTTTCTAATATTTGCAACCATGCGTTAATACGAGAGGGATCTAAAACACTTCCGGGGAAATCTTCAAAAGCAGGTCTGGCTTGTATATCTGTCATACATCCCGTTCCTATTAGTGAAAAGCCGATGCTCACATAGCCCATTTGTTTAATAAAATTTCTTCTAGTAGTTTCCATAGTATTTATCGCGTTGCTGCTTTTTTAACTGCTTTAACAACCCGAGAATGGACACCGCACCTGCATATATTTTTATTAAGGTGTTCTTTAATTTCTTGAGTAGTAGGCCTGGGATTTTTATTAAGTAAGGCAACAGAATTCATTACCAGTCCATTTGTACAGTAACCACATTGAGCAGCTTGCTCCTCAATAAAAGCCTGCTGAACCTTGTGAAGTTCTCCATCTTTAGATTTTAACCCCTCAATAGTGGTAATCTCCTGACCTTCAGATTGGCTTATTGATTTTTTGCAGGAAGGGCCACATTCTCCATCAAAGAAAACCATACAAGCACCACATTGCTCTAAACCGCAGCCAAATTTAGGGCCGTTAAGCTGAAGGTTGTTTCACAGAACATAGAGCAAAGGTGTGTAAGGTTCTACCTGAATTTCGTGCTCCCGTCCATTGACCTTAAGTTTAAAAGTAGTTTTCATAGCAAATTGATTGTCTTAATAGATATTCTATTAAAAAATACAACAATTAGCAGAAAACCAAAAATAAACACGGCTCGCCGGGTAGAAATTTTAATTCTTTTCTAAGAAGGTACTTCTTCGTATTTAAAAACAGTATAAACGGGAAAATGATCGCTATAACCACCTAAATAATTAGGTCCAGCATAAGTACGAAAAGGATTCCCTTTATATTTCCCTTCATATTCTGTGAGATAATGCTCGGCGTAAATATCCGATTTCACATATTCTAAAGGATTATCATAAGCTTTCATCCAATTATTAGAAAGAATAATCTGGTCAAACAGGTGCCAGTTAAAGCGATGATTAAGAGAACCTTCATAACGCGTCAATAAAAAAATCATCGGGTTATATAAATCTGTTTTTACCAAATGATTTTTAATGGCTTCACTGTGCGGATTATCATTAAAATCCCCCATAACAATTACTCGTGCTTCTGGCTCTTTCAGTAAAATTTCCGCAATGATTTCCCTATTTTTTACGGCCGCGGCGATTCTTTTATATTCTGTAGTTTCGGCTCCATTTCTTCGCGAGGGCCAATGATTGACTAAAATATGTACAGGCATCCCCTGAAGTTTTCCATTTACGTGCAAAATATCTCTGGTAAAATCCCGCACTCCAGGATCGTTCTCCACATAAAAAGTGATTGCCTTAGAATTTATTACCTCAAAATCTGATTTACGATATAACAATGCTGTGTCTATACCACGTTCGTCTGGAGAGTTAAAATGAACGAAATCATAATCTAAATTGCGCAGGGATTTCTGAGCGACTAGATCTTGTAGAACTTTTTTATTTTCAACCTCTGCAACCCCTACGAGGCTTGGTGACTGTCCCGTTTCAACTTTCCCTAATTTACTAATTACCTTGGCTAGTTTTTTTAGCTTTTTTGCATAGCGATTTTCATCCCAGTGCAGATCGCCTTTTGCCGTAAAATCATCATCAAGCTTATGAGGATCATTTATAGTGTCAAAAAGATTTTCAAGGTTGTAGAAAGCGACTGCGAGTTTTGAAATGGACATACTATAGAAGTGAAGTTAGCTGGCTAATTTAAGAAAAGCTTAAGAACCGAATTCCTTATCTTTACATTTCATAAAAATTTATGATTGAAGAGACTACAATAGAATACGAAAAAACAGTCCTTATTGGTCTGATTACACAATATCAGAATGAAGAAAAATCCACTGAATATCTTGATGAGCTTGAATTTCTCGCTTATACTGCAGGTGGAGAAGTGCTGAAGCGCTTTACTCAGAAAATGGACACTCCTAATCCAAAGACTTTTATTGGAACAGGGAAAATGGAAGATGTACGGGCCTATGTTGATCAGCACGATATAGGTACTGCTATTTTTGATGACGAACTTAGCCCCGCTCAACAGAAAAACATAGAGAAAATACTGAAATGTAAAGTTATAGACCGTACCAATCTTATCCTGGATATTTTTGCGCAACGGGCACAGACAAGTTATGCGCGCACTCAAGTTGAGTTAGCGCAATATGAATATCTCTTGCCTAGACTTGCGGGTATGTGGACCCACTTAGAAAGACAACGTGGAGGGATAGGAATGCGAGGACCTGGTGAAACGGAGATCGAAACAGATAGACGTATAGTTAGAGATCGAATTTCTTTGCTTAAAAAGAAGCTTGAAAAAATAGACAGGCAACAGGAAGTACAGCGTGGCAACCGTGGCGCCTTGGTGCGTGTGGCATTAGTAGGTTATACAAATGTTGGAAAATCTACCTTAATGAATGTTATTAGCAAAAGCGATGTTTTTGCTGAAAATAAACTCTTTGCAACGCTAGATACGACAGTGCGCAAAGTTGTGATTCGCAATCTGCCCTTTTTACTTAGTGACACCGTTGGTTTTATACGCAAGCTCCCTACACAGTTAGTAGAGTCTTTTAAAAGTACATTAGACGAAGTACGTGAGGCAGATTTGCTGTTGCACGTAGTTGACATCTCTCATCCCAATTTTGAAGATCATATCGCCTCTGTTAATCAGATTATGGACGAAATAGGCGTTTTAGAAAAGCCAGTATTGATGGTCTTTAATAAAATAGATGCCTACACCCATAAAACCATAGACGAAGATGATCTAGTGACTGAAAAAACATCAGAGCACTTCACTTTAGAGGAATGGGAACGTACATGGATGTCTCGAGTTAACGGAGATGCAATTTTTATTTCGGCCCTTAATAAGGGTAATATGGAAGCTTTTAGAAAAAAAGTATATGAACGTGTTCGGGAAATACATATCACTCGTTTTCCCTATAACAATTTTCTCTATCCTGAATATGATGTTTATGAAGGAGAAGAAGAATAAAGATTTTTCTCAATAAAAAAGTCCGCTCATTTAGCGGACTTTTTATTGAGGAGTGCTTACAAAAACTAGAATGCATAGCTTAATCCAAGCGTCCAATAAGTTTGTAAATCATTGTCTATATTATCAAAAGTAGCATTTGTCATTCCATGAGAATTAATGGCATAATCCAATGCTTCCTGTTTGTTGCCTCGTAAACCAAATTCAAAACCTACACCTATTGCCTTCCATAATTTATAACTAAAAGCATTTATCCATGTGAAGTTTGACAAATCTGAAGATTTATAGCTTTGAAATGCAGAAAGATTAGATTTAAAACTAATAGCTCCTATCTGTCTGGTGTAATCGACTAATATTTTTGCACCTGCAGAAGAGTCATAAATATTATCTCCATCGCTAAAAACAAAATTATAGTTTAATGGATGTACTACCACAATTAGATTATCTAATGGAGTCCACGTTCCACCTAAACCTAAATCTAAATAACCCGGATCATTAAAATTGTTTAGAATAGTTGTTCGGTATTCCCCAAGGGCTGAAATAGCAAATTTCTCATTCAGCTTATAGCCGTATAAAGAAGAAATATTAAATACATCTGTTGATTCTCTAAAGCCATCATCATCTGTAGGATCGTCCTCGTCATCAAATTTTACCCAAGCTAAATTTACATTTGCCGCGTTTCTCCAGAAAAATTTATCTTCTTTTAAATTAGCAAATCCATTTACAGTAACACCTATATTTCCAGATGATACGTTAGGGGTACCTTGACCATACCAATTATTGAATTGCTGCAATTGAATCCTTTTTTTGTGCTTTTTCAGATTTTAGTTCTTCTTCTGTTTGTGAGTAAGCCACTGTTGCAAAGAGAACTGTGACTAATACCAATAGTCTTTTTTTCATAATTTGTTAAATTGGTTAATCGGCACAAAGATAATTCTTGTAAAATGATAGCCTATTAAAAAACTACCTTTTTACAAGAATCTCTATATCAACCTCTTAAAATTTTTAAAATTATTTTCTCTTGAACAATGGCACTGAAGAGCATGCCTCTCCAAACATTAGATTTTTAACTACCGGTTGAAGTTTGTTAACCAGTAGAACATAGGCATTTTCTGGTACGGGTTTATTAGAACAGCCTTTTACAATAACATATTTATCCTGATATTCAGAAACATCCAGATTTTGCAAAGCTTGGGTATATAAAACAGTTTCCAGGAGTTCCTTGTTACCCACTACAACCTGTTTTACTACAGGATTTAAATAAGTAGTCACCAACATATAAGCCCAAGCCGGCACGATAGCATCTGTGCTGCAATTTAATGCTACATAAGCATTTGTATAAGCAGACCAATCACAGGCCTTTAAACTTTCTCTAAAGTCAACTTCCCTAAGAATAAAACCATCTAAGAGCCATTGAGAAATATCAAGTACAATTCGCTGCCCCGGAGCATATAAATCCTCCAGATTAAAAGTAATCAACTTGCTATTTGCAACTCTATTTACAATTTCTTCCATACAATTCTATTAAGCCTTCATACTTTTAATCTTACCAAAATACTATCAAAAAGATAAGATGAAATTTTTTTTCAGGAAGTAAGCTAAAGTAAGCCCAATTCAAGCTTAGCTTCATCACTCATCAAGTCCTGTGTCCAAGGTGGATCAAATGTGATTTCTACTTCACAATCTTTTACCAAATCGATGCTTTTTACTTTCTCTTCAACCTCTACAGGTAGCGTTTCTGCCACTGGACAGTTAGGAGTTGTAAGTGTCATGAGAATTTTAGTCTCATAATCCTCGTTGACAAAAACATCATATATTAGACCCAGTTCGTATATATCTACAGGAATCTCTGGATCATAAATGGTCTTTAATACCCTAACAATCTTTTCCCCCAATTCTTTTGTATCTACTTCTTTTATTTCGCTCATTTCTTTAGAGTTTTAATGTATTAATCCAATTGCGTCTGGTAAGCGACTGCATAAAGTTTTAACTGTTTTATCATACTTACAAGTCCATTTGCACGTGTTGGCGAAAGATGCTCTTTTAAACCGATTTTATCTATAAATGCAGTATCGGCATCTAAGATTTCTTGTGGCGGTTTGTTAGAAAACGCCCGGATTAGTATTGCTATTATTCCTTTAGTTATAATAGCATCACTATCTGCTGTAAACTTCACTTTACCGTCTTCCATATCTGCATGAACCCATACTTTACTTTGACAGCCCTTTATTATGTATTCGTCCGTTTTATATTTTTCATCTATGAGCGGAAGTGATTTGCCTAACTCAATCATATACTCGTAACGCTCCATCCAGTCGTCAAACATGGCAAATTCATCTACAATCTCATTCTGTATCTCGCGTATTGTACTCATTCTATTGTTTAAATTTTGCTGAAATCAATTTTTCGTCTCCTTTATATATTTCTAGTAATGAATCTTCTAACTGTATTTTATTCGCTTCAGCCAGTGAAGTAAAAAACCGTTGTTCAACTTCTGCAGAACCAGGACACATTTTCTTTGTCGAAATCGCTTGAGAAAACTTAATATTTTCTTTGCTCACCGTATAAGTAGCACTAAATTGATTACAACTTCCAGAACCACTTACCTGTCCTTTAGATGAATCAAAGATAAGAGTTATACTTTTATCTGAAACGGTTTGTCCATTAAGTGTCTGTACAATAAATGTGCCTTGAGGTTCCTTTAAAGGAGAGTCTTTTTCCTTAGAAACTTTGGATTGACAAGAGCAGATAAAAAAAGAGATTAATAAGTAGAAAATAGAGGTTTTGGTCATCTTTGTAAACTGTTTTCAAAAACAAGTTAGCTAATTATACTGAGATATCAGAAATCTTGTTTTCAGCTTAACATCGCAACAGCACGCTTCACTCCAGAAACCAATATGTCTATTTCTTCTTTGGTGTTATAAAAGGAGAAGGAGGCTCTTACAGTCCCTGGTATCTTATAGAATTCCATTATAGGTTGTGCGCAATGATGGCCGGTACGCACAGCTATACCCAGTTTATCCAAAATAGTACCTATATCATAAGGATGAATGTTCCCTACATTAAAAGAAATTACCGCTGTTTTTTTAACTGCCTCACCATAAATACGCAAGCCCTCAATTTCCAATAATTGTTTGGTTGCATACTCAAGTAATTCGTGCTCATAAGCAGCTATATTATCAAAACCAATTGTATTCATATAATCCAACGCAGCGCCAAAAGCTATCCCCCCACATATATCAGGAGTTCCTGCTTCAAACTTATGAGGAAGGCCAGCGTAGGTTGTTTTGTCAAAAGTAACTTGATCGATCATTTCACCTCCACCTTGATAAGGGGGCAATTTTGTTAACCATTCCTCTTTGCCATATAGCATTCCTACTCCTGTAGGGCCGCACATTTTATGAGCCGATGCTACATAAAAATCAACATCCAGTGCTTGTACATCTGCTTTTATGTGAGGGGCTGCCTGCGCACCATCTATCAATACAGCACCTCCATAAGTATGGGTCCAGGTAATTATATCTTTTATAGGATTTACCGTCCCCAACGCATTACTCACATGATTTACAAATACGAGCTTTACTTTATTTGAAAGCAACTTACTAAATACATTCATATCAAGCTCTCCACTCTCTGTCATTGGGATGACTTTAAGTTTAGCTCCTGTTTTTTCACATAGCATTTGCCAAGGCACTATATTAGAATGATGCTCCAAGGCTGAAACCAGAATCTCATCCCCTTTGTTTAAAAGAGCTGAAAAACCAGAGGCCACCAGATTAATACTATGTGTTGTTCCCGAAGTTAGAATAACTTCATAAGGATGCTCGGCATTAAAATGTTTTTGAATTTTTAAACGTGCCTGCTCATAAGCATCGGTAGCTTCTTGAGAAAGTGCGTGAACGCCCCTATGAATATTTGCATTGTAATTTGAATAATAATCTACAATAGCATCTATTACTCGTTGGGGTGTTTGAGAAGTTGCTGCATTATCAAAATAAACCAAAGGCTTCCCATTAACGTTTCGCTTTAGAATTGGGAAATCCTTGCGAATCTTAGCAACATCAAATAAGTTGTTTGCTGTGGCAATGGTCATAGCGTAGGTTTATTATAATTTCAGTTTCAGTTTAATTATTAAACGTCAAATCCAATTTGAACACCAATCTTATTGGCAATCAACTTGTTTATACGGGCTTTAAGTTGAGGAATTTTTACACTTTCCAACACATTATTAGCAAATGCATACATTAAAAGTGCTCTGGCTTCTTTTTTACCTATACCACGAGTTCTCATATAGAACAAAGCGCTTTCATCTAATTGCCCTATGGTACATCCATGTGAACAACGAACGTCATCTGCAAAAATCTCCAATTGTGGTTTAGAATTGATAGAAGCTTTATCACTCACCAGAATATTATTATTAGACTGGTATGCATTAATCTTTTGCGCAATTCTATCTACAACAACTTTTCCATTAAAAACCCCTGTTGAACTGGCATCAAAAATACCTTTGTAATCCTGATGACTTTCACAATTAGGTTGCTTGTGATGAACCAAAGTATTATGATCTACGTGCTGCTTATCCTCTATAATCGTAACCCCTTTTAGGATCGAATTGATACGCTCTCCGTTCTGATAGAAATTAAGGTTGTTACGAGTCAACTTACCGCCAAAAGAAAAAGTATGTACAGAAGTTTCACTTTCTCTTTGTTGATCAATATGAGTATTGTCAATCAAAGTTGCATTTTCCTTGTCATTCTGAATTTTATAATAGTCAACAATAGCTCGCTTACCAGCATAAATTTCAGTTACTGAATTTGTGAAAACCGGATTGTCTGTTAAACTCTGGTGACGCTCTATAATCTGAACTTCACTATTTTCTTCAACAACAATAAGGTTACGCGGTTGCAACATTAAGCTAGCCTCATTACCTGTTGCCAAATGTATTATCTGAATAGGTTTGCTTGGAGCTTTACTTTTAGGAATATAAATATAAGCGCCTTCTTTAGCAAAAGCGGTATTTAAAGAAGTTAGGCTATCTTCTTTAGCAATTTTATTATAGTAAACATCAATTACCGGTTTGTATTTGGATTTTGTGAGCGCAGAGCTTAACAAACAAATATCAACACCGTCGTGCGTAGTTTCAGAAAGGTAAGAACTGTAAATCCCATCAATAAATACAATTTTATAAGTATCTATATCGTGAAGAAAATATTTTTTCACATCCTTAAACTCAATCGTGTCCTCTTTATGAGGAAACAGACTAAAGTCATTTTTTACAATACTGTTGAGTGATGTATATTTCCACGCTTCTTCCTTTTTTGTAGGAAAACCCTTTTCCTCAAAATGTTTAAAGGCCTTGTCACGTATATCGTGAAGTCCATTATCCACATTCAGATTTTCCTGAAAAGCGAGATAAGAAGAAAGTAATTTATCTTTTAAGTTCATAGTTTCTATCTTCAAATTGTCATTCTTTAAAAAATTAGGCTGTCATTTCTGCTTTTACCCAATCGTATCCTTTTTCTTCAAGTTCGTAAGCCAATTCTTTTCCTCCAGATTTAACTATCTTACCATCTACCATTACGTGAACAAAGTCAGGCACTATATACTCTAATAATCTCTGGTAGTGAGTAATTACCAAAACTGCATTGTCGGCTGTTCTCAATTTATTAACTCCGTTAGCAACTATACGCAAGGCATCAATATCAAGACCAGAATCGGTCTCATCAAGAATAGCCAGTTTAGGCTCTAGCATTGCCATCTGAAAAATTTCATTACGCTTTTTCTCACCACCTGAAAAACCTTCGTTTAAAGATCGAGATAAAAATTTACGGTCGATTTCCAGCAATTCTGATTTCTCACGAATCAATTTCAACATTTCGCTTGCAGGCATATCTTCTAATCCTTTTGCCTTACGCGTTTCATTAATTGCGGTTTTGATAAAATTTGTCACAGAAACTCCTGGAATCTCAACAGGATACTGAAAAGAAAGAAATATTCCTTTGTGAGCGCGATCTTCTGCATCCATCTCAATAATAGATTCTCCGTCAAACAATATGTCGCCTTTGCTTGCTTCATATTCTTCTTTACCGGCAATTACTGAAGAAAGTGTGCTCTTACCAGAACCATTAGGGCCCATAATTGCATGTACTTCCCCAGCATTAACTTTAAGGTTGATTCCCTTAAGAATTTTCTTTCCTTCTATTCCCGCGTTTAAATTCTTTACTTCTAACATAGTATCTATTCTTCAGACACTGCCGGAGGCACTATCTTATATTTATCTTCTTTTTTTCTTTCTATTTTAAGGCTTTCGCTCTCATTTACTTCTTTAGGGTGCATAACGGCTAATATTTTTTTAACAGTCACAACCTCATCCCAGCCTTCAGTTCCTTCTTTCTTTGGCTCTATAATTCCCTCAATAATAACAGGAACCATATCGAATTCATCTTTTTTATACCCTTTTGCCTGATTCTGTAGTTTTGTGGCCATTTCATCCAACTTAACACCGTAGATAAAATTGTCCCCTTTTAAAACCGCGGCATCCGCTATATAAAGAAACTCTCCTTCTATACGTTGAGCCTCTTCCTTTTTACAACTTGTAAAGGTTAAAACCAAACAAATAAGAACAACTAAATTTCTCATCAAATCTTTGTTATCCTACTGACCCTTCTAAAGAAATTTCAAGTAATTTCTGAGCTTCTACCGCAAACTCCATAGGAAGTTTGTTAAGCACCTCTTTGCTAAAACCATTCACAATAAGAGCGATTGCCTTTTCTGTATTTATCCCACGTTGATTGCAATAGAAAATCTGATCTTCACCTATCTTACTTGTGGTCGCTTCGTGCTCTACACGAGCAGTTTTATTTTTAGCTTCTATATAAGGAAAAGTATGCGCCCCACAATCATTACCCATTAACAATGAATCACATTGTGAAAAGTTACGCGCATTATCTGCACGACTATTAATCTGAACAAGTCCTCTATAACTGTTTTGAGATTTACCAGCGGAAATACCCTTAGAGATGATAGTACTCTTTGTGTTTTTTCCTAAGTGAATCATTTTTGTACCCGTATCCGCCTGCTGATAATTGTTAGTTACAGCAATTGAATAAAATTCGCCAATAGAATTATCCCCTTTTAAAATACAACTGGGATATTTCCATGTCACCGCACTACCAGTTTCAACTTGCGTCCAGGATATTTTTGCATTTTTCTCGCAAATCCCCCTTTT
>CAXBEL010000166.1:0-10263 GCA_963974735.1 uncultured Flavobacteriaceae bacterium
CAGCATTAATGAATAAGATATAAACTGTAGTAATGGAGCTGTTGACCTGCTGCAGCAGATGATCTCCATCATCGTGTAACGTCCCTCCCTGATCTGTGTGGATAGTCCCGCCACGGCGGGCAGGCCGACGAACATACAAAGCCCAATCGGAAGCAATCAGAGAGAAAAAGTGCCGTAATCCTTAAATCGGATTCTTGGGCTTTAGAGGATACAGGCGATCTACCGCGGTGATGCCATCCTCCTCTGGTAATGAATAAAAGGCAATAGGTAATGAGCAATGTGACCCAATGTAAAAAAGCTCAGACAGATCCTTCTTCTGGAATACTGATCCCAGGAAGCTACTTAATCCAGAAAAAATCAAGGTCGGTTCCATGATACTTGGGTTTATAACTATTTCCAAGTTGAGAACAAACCAAAAAAAGGCGTGTAACTCAACTTACCGACACCTAGTACCTAGGATTGACCTTGAACACGGATAAGAAGAGCCCACGCCAATGGCGTGAGCATACCACTTATGCCCCATGTTCTTCGAAATTTCCTAGGTTTCGGTATCGAGGTAGTAAGTGCGATGCTTTGAGGAATATATCCACTATAAGAATCACAAATAAACAAAAACTACAAATTGTAGAAATTTTGCTTAGTAATAACTAAGCGCTAAACTAATAAAGATTTTTGTATTTGCAAACAGCAATGGCAAAAAAAACAAACTTCGAATTAGCTGTAATTCAAAACGTTAAAGACGCACGAATTCAAAGAGAATGGGGGCAAAGGGATATTGCTGCAATTTTAAACTTTTCAGAAGGATTTATTGGACAAATTGAAAGCCCGAATCATCCAAGTAAATATAACCTAAACCATCTCAACATATTAGCTCAGGAAATGGGATGTTCACCTAAGGATTTTATTCCAGACTCTCCAGTTACTGAATTTAAATAATCCAAACAGAGCAAAAGACTTCAATTATTTCATACATAAAGTTTTTTTTAGGCAAACTTATTCTAACCACTAATTAAAAAGTGAAGAAAAATAGGGAATTGAAAGCTTTTTTGCAGGGTTTGATCGTGCGTTGGCATTGAGCGACCTGCAAATTTGCTTGAAAGTGAGTGTTGGGAGAACATAAACTTTCATTCGTTTTATTATTTATTAATAGCCTTAAGAAATGGTATTTTCAAGAAATTCATGTCGCCATATTTATTCCTCTCTAATATATCAATGTACTGTTCATGTGTTTTTCCAAAATTCATATCAGCAATATATTGCTCCTCATAGTACATTCTCATTTCGTCTGTACAACACTCCGCTTTGAAGTTTTCCTTTATCCCAAATATTCGATCCCAAGAAGTTATTTTGTCAGTACTACCAGTGCTTGTAATGTCAATTTCAATGTCTTCTGGTTCTATTGTTGAATCAAACGCTTTGTTAAATGTTATATCAATTTCAATATCGTGCGTTGTTCTACTATATGGATAAAAAGCAACTGTTCTTGTTTTGCTTTCATTCTTTTTGCCTTTGTTGTTTGTAATATATAGAGTGTCTTCACTCAACTTATACTTACCATTACAAATGTCACAAATTGGTATAAGGTTCTTAAAATTTAGAGAATTGAATGGGTAATGTTTTCTTGGTAGATAATGGTCTAACGCACTTCTGTGAGTGTGAAATTGAGTTAGTACTTTATGGATGCCACAACATTTACAAACTGAAGATTTTTTGACTACTGTTTTATAATAAGCATTTATGTCTTCATACTCAGTGTAAAAGGGGGCGCGCTTTATACAGTGGTCGTAGAGACTATCGCAAAAAGTTTTGATCGCTTTTTTGAGGTTGACATCTATGGCCTCTATTTGATCATATTTTACAGGCTCAATATCACCATTGCATAATTCTCTAATTTTATTGTTGTTGTAAACTGCTGTCTTCAACAGCTTGATTTGGGTACGATTAAGTGTTTTACAAATTATGTAAGCTTCTGCTAATGGGGTTAAAACATAATCATTGTTGATACCATCGATAAGGTTTCTGTATTTGGGTAAAACCAATATTGAACTGAAGGTAACAGCTGCGATATTCTTAGCATTAAAAATCACATCAAGCATTACGTGATTAACAAATGACTGTACCTTTTGAATTTTGGAATATGAATAATTATATGGTTTTAGCATTTGCCTACTTCTTGTCTGTAACTTCCTTTATTAGCATTAGCTTTTCAATTGAATCACCAAATTCATTGTTCAATTCTTCAATTAAATCTTCTGTTTTTTCTTCATTATCGAAACGTTTTTTGAATTCAGTCATTTTTGACAAAGCATAAGTGCCAATTGTCTCTTTGTTTTTAAAGATTCTATTAGTTAGAAGATTTACAGATGTACCATAAGTATCAATTCCTAATTCACTGGCTTTCTTAGCAGTTGTATCTCCTTTATCATCCTTTTCAAAAAGCACTACATTGTCAGGCAAGCAATCAGAAATAATGAATGGTGAATGAGAAGTCAATAAAACGTCTTTGAGTAGGTGAACATTGAAGTCTCCATTTGGTAGGCCTTTTGGATTTCCAGATGAAATGCTATCGTTCAATATTTTTACAAATTTAGCTCTCCAACTAGGATTGAAGTGAGTCTCTGGTTCGTCTAAAAGCAAAAGAGAACGTTTGTCTTTGAGTAATAAACAAATTCCTATTGTATGGATAAATTGGTGTTCGCCATCTGAAAAGCTTCTCAGTAGCAAATCTTTAACTTTGCCCATTTTAAGCTTTTTGGTAATGTAGAAATCCAAAAAGTGAAACACATCTTGTCGAGGACTACCTACTGGCAATTTCCCATCTGTATAAACGCCTTTAGAACGGTATACATCATCTTTCGTTTCTTCATCCACAAAATGATTATTCAGTTCATATAGTAACCTAAAAAACTGAAAGCACTCTAAAGAGGAATGAAAATGTTCTTTGAACGCTTCTTTCGTGGCATCATTTACATAAAAGTCTAACCACATCGTTTTTGTTTTTTGGTCTAAAAACCAAGAAGTAGCACATTTTTTTAGGTCATCCAGTTGGTTTTGTTCGAGCAGTTTAAGAATAGGGACATTTATAGACTTTTTTGTTTTCTCATCTTGAAACTCAAAATCGTGTAAGTGAATATTCATTCTGAAATTCCTCAACCCTAAAATGCCTGTGTTGTCAATATCTCTTAGTGGGGCAAGAGTTTTTTCTTTTTCAAAAAGCAAACACGCCAATAGAACCGCCTGACTCATGTTATTGTCTATATAAATCAAGCTGTTTTCAGGCTCGTCAAATGAAGGGTGTTCATTTTTTGTAGCTTGTTTGTATTCGTCTAAATGGATTAATCGGCTTTTGATAAATGGCAAACTTAAAATCTCATTTTCACCGGACGAGTAACCAATGATATGAGCAGGTAAGTACATTTTGTCTTGCTCTTCGAGTACTTTACCTGAGGAATTGATTAGGCCATTCTTTTTGTCTTCTTTAGTAGTTTCAGGGTTAGGGATTATGATATTCTCTTCCTTAAATGGATATCCATAGACTTTTATACCCGGCTCTTCGCCTGCTTTTTTTGATATTACAACTTTATCAAAGTAAAAAAGGGTGTATCGCTTTCTGTTGTGCTGCCCAATCAAATATTCTAAAGTAAAAGCATCAGGGGTACATTCATTGCGTTTGAAATTCTTTGGGTCTTTAATGCTATCGGGTAAATACTTAGCAACACAAACCTCCAAATGATAAAAGATATTTGCCAGTGCTTCTAATACATTGGATTTTCCGCTACCGTTTAAACCTGCAAAGCAGAACGGACGAAATTGTTCCATTGCTTCCGTATCAGCTAATGAATGAAAATTAATTTCAAAATCTTGCTGCAAGCTTCTGAAACCGTCTTCATTCTCAATTTTGAGTTTAAGTAGTTTCATTGTGCAAGGTCAATTGAATTTTGTTATCCTTAAAAATTTGCTTCACTAAATTTTCTTCTTCCTTCATAACTCTAAAAAGGATGTATTTAGCTTTATCATATTGAGTCATATCCTCAAATTCCTGTTCATTTAAACGATCAATTAATCGTTGAATAAATGTGACATCATTAACAATACTGCTAATCATGTTTTCTTCATCATTCTTATCTAAGTCAATGGAATCAATCAATGCTTCTAATTCAGCATCAACATCCACAACTATTCTTTCACTGAATACTTGTTGCGAAAGGCTCTTTAATAGATTTTCTGATTGAGTTTGATGACCAATAAGCTTTTGTTGAAAAACCGAATATTTTTTTGCGATTTCTTCAAATTTCAGTTGCTCTTTGAGAGTAGGCTTTATAAAGAGAACCTTTTCAAACTCTCCTTTTGTAAGCAACTTTTTCATACCGCCTGTGGCATGAGATTGCACATATTTAGCTGAAATCTTGAACATCCAATACAGAAAATATATAGAAACGTCTTCGTTAGGAACAACCGCATTTATTTGTTGATTAAAAGCAACTCGTCTGTCGGTAATTGCCGAACGACCAATAGAGCCAATACTTCCTGCTATACAAGCAACTAATAAAGCATTTTCATTTACAGATCTTGCTTTTTCAAATCCAGTTTCAGATAAATACTCAGAAGCTTGAGTTGGAAAATGACTTTGGCTTAATATGTTGTCAGTTTTAATCATTCTATATAGTTTGAATCGTAGTTGTTTTTGTCTTTACGTGGTGGTGTGTTTCCTGTTATTATTTCGCCAAAATCTTTTAGTGGTTTTTTATCAAATCCATTGGGGTTATTTGCTATGTTCCCAAACATATCTAAGAATGTTGCGCGAATCAAATCATCGTATTTGACAATCGTTTCTACCCGCTTATCTAGTATAGTTTGAGCCTTATCTAAAATAGCAACAATTTTGTTCTGAGTTTCTAGGTTGGGTTCATAAGAAATTTCACTTTCAATGTATCGGTCTAATTTTAGATTAATAATTCCTGTTGTCTTATTCTGAAATTCTAAAACTTTTTCAGTTTGGTAATTATTGTAAAGTAAATAAAAGAGATACTTGGGATTTACTTTTCCCTTTTTAGGTCTTAGAATAGTAGTAAAGTTATTACATAGGTATGCCTCACTACTAGATTTCTCAAAATAGACAACTCTTCCTACTGGCTGTTTCGGACTACCACCAGACTTTTCAATAATAATATCTCCATGATTCAGTTTTTTCTTTTCAACTTTTTTTACATCAATATCTCTTTTAACAACATTTTCGAATGAGATAATACCTGAATTAGTAAAATTAGCTGTCCTGATAACAAATACAGCATTATCACCTGAAGGTTCTTTTCCCCATTCACCAGAAATTTTACTTTCAATTAAATCGGTTATTATAGCTCTTTCCATTACCCAATTAACTTTTTAAGTTCTTGCATGTCCTTTTGTATTTCGTCTTCTAAAACAAAAAGAGCTTCCAATATCTTTTGAGGTGGTTCGTAGGTTTGTTCTTCGTATTCAAATTTTTTGTAGCGATTGAAGCTCAAGTCAAGTCCATTTTCTTGTATTTCGGCCAGCGGCACATAAAAATGATTAGTTCTCTCAATAGGTTTTTGTGTTGTTCTTTTTTTATAGGCATCAACTGCAATAGGTAAAGGGTTTTCTGCTAATTTCTTTCTAGTGTCGTCCAGACTATATCCGTCATTCTTTAACTCATAAAACCATACTTTCTCAGTATGCCATTTGGTGCTTTCTTCCTCTGCCTTAGTAAATACTAATATGGCTGTTTTTACACCTGTGTATGGTTTAAATGCTCCACTTGGAAGAGATATTACGGCTTCAAGTTGATTGTCCTTTAAAAGTATTTCTCGTGTTTGTTTTTGAGCTGTACTACCTCCAAACAAAACACCTTCAGGAATGATTACGGCAGCCTTTCCTCCTGGACGAAGCATTTTGGAAATACGCACAAGAAAGAGTAATTCACTATTCGTTCCCGTGATTTTGAGTTTATCACTCATGCCTCCTTTATCAATCCTACCTGTGAATGGTGGGTTGGCCATTATCACAGAATACTCCCCATCTGGATATTTTTGGTCATATTTCTTTGAGAGCGTATCAGTATTTTCAATTTGAGGAATTTTGATACCGTGTAGCATTAAGTTCATCAAACCAATCCGCACCATGGTTTGATCAACATCAAACCCGTAGAATGTTTTTTCCCAGAGATTATCCCAAACTTCCTGCTTGCTTATTTTATCACCGCCAAACCTTCTGAATCTTTTTAAGCCATTTTCATCTTCAATAATTTCTTCAGGACTGGTGTATTTAGTTAGTACATGTTGGTATGCACCCACTAAAAAACCACCTGTTCCGCAAGCTGGGTCACAAATTTTATCCGTCCAGTCTGGGTCTATAATTTCACACATCAGTTGAATAAGGTGTCTTGGAGTACGAAACTGTCCGTTTTTACCTCCAGAACCCATTTCATCTATGAGGTATTCGTATAAATCTCCTTGGGTGTCCTGAAATTGCTGTCCTTCGTCTTGTTGTTTTTTTATGTCAGCAAAAAGTTCATCAATGGATTTAACGGCTTCATCCAACAAGGCTGAATTGTTTATGATAAACATGGCATTCTCCATGTACCTTGAATAAGGTTGAGAAGGATCATTGAGATTTTTTATAAACGGAAATGCCTTATTAGAAACTATTTCTAACATAGTATCAGGGTCGAGTTGAGAGAAATACGACCAACGACAATCTTCCTGTCCGTCAAAAATTGATTTGTACTCTTGCTCTGCGAAAGTTGCTTTTGCTTTTTCCAATACATCTGCATCATCTATTCTTCGCATAAAAAGCAAATAAGAGATTTGCTCAATAGCAGTAATGGGGTTTGTAATACCTCTGCTCCAGAACTTATCCCAAAGCTTATTGATTTTTGATTTTAATTCGTTTGATAACATATTATAATTAACTCCTACTTAAATAATTACTCTGTTTGTTACTATTATTTGCTGTTCGCCACTATTTTATCAAAAATATTACCTGGCATGGTTGGAGATCCTTCATCTTTTAACAAGCCTGTGTCTGCCCTACTGAAAAGCGACTGCATAATCAAGTGGCGCTCTGTAGGATCAATGGCCTGTTCTTTTTGCATGGCTAAAAATACGAAAGTAAGCTGCTCCCGTTCTTCCGCATCCCTGACGAGATGAAAAGTACTGAAAGTAAGCTTTGAAAAGGTTTTTATCAAAAATGCCAAAAACGAGACAAAGGTTATGAAGATCACTGACCATTTAATTGCTGTGGCTGTATCGCTGAAAATATCTTCAAGAACTCCATTCGAAAGAAAATTAAGTAATAGAATAAATAATCCTATACCAATTAACGTGATGATTACGAGACTTGTAAGCCAACGATTACCTTCTTTTCGAAGCTTAACGGCCCTATCATTCCAGTACTTGGCTGGGGCTTCGAGCTTTAATTTATCCCTGTAGAGCGTTTCTAGATCTGAGACTTTTTTCTTAGAAGCAGTATCAAATGCTAAGAAGCCCTGGGACGTTTTATCAAACCACTCTTCTTAAGGCTTTATTTTATACTCCTTGTAGGCTAAAATCTCATTTGTTGTTGATTTTACATTGGACTCGAAGCTCTTCGATAGCTCAATGAAATGTTGCTCTGATTCTGAAATATATTTATCTATTTGATTTCTGAGTTTGGTGAGCGAAGACTTTTCCCTAACTCTCCTTTTTTCAATTTCAGTTTCTCCCTTTTGAAAGTATTCATAAGCTAAGATGAGACCATTCAAATAATTCTTTTCACGAAGCTCATTTACAACTATTGAATCGGAAATGTAATCTAGTGCACCTTTATAATTTCTATTCTTCTTCTGAAATATTTCAACCAAAAAATCTGTTACCGGAGCATTATACTCGAAAATTGAAGAAGCTCTGTTTAAAGACAAATAATTGTAAACATCTCTATTCCAGACTGAAGAAAAGTCATTTTTATCCACATTGTAATATCCATTGATGAATGATATCACTTTATTCTCTAAGTCTTGAAAATAGCTCAATGAATTTTTCATTTCTTGAGGAATATCACTCCCAAGATTTTTAAAGCCAGCTATTTGATTAAGCAAGTATTCATAGAATGCAGAAATCCCCGTGAATTTCCTTTGAATATTCACCTTAGGGAGATTGAATTGAATTTCTTTGCTTGAGAACAATTCACTACTTGGAGCATCTTTTATTTTTTGTCTTAATTCTTTTAACTCCATGATTCCTTTTCTAAAAAACTCAAAATTTGTGTTGCTCTGGAAGTTCTATTTCGTTTTTACTTTTTAACAATTTCATATTTTTTCAGATTACAAAAGCGTTTAATTTTCCTAGCTAGTGAACCTAAAGTCCAAAACCCAATCTATTATCGAGGAAAACTGAGTTTGAAACTGATACCATAGCTTTCCATGCCAGCACACTTTCACCCTCGTATGAACCTAAGCATTAGGTAGATGTAGAATATTAAAAGCATCCCGAAGGATTCAATCCCCTACCCTATCGGTGGTTTATTTTCGAAGGCGATCATATTTAGTTCTTAAATATACGATTTTGGGGTTTTGGCAGGCTGCCAATTGTAAAAAATGGGACTTAGGTTGTCAGATCCTAGACCTGAAGGCAGAACAATCACATAACAACCAATTTTTCTCCAAAACTTGAGTTTTCCTGTTAAACTTTTGATAGTAGAATTCAATGCCCAATACCTTTCTAAAGTATACCAAATAGGATTTTTGAATTTAACTGGAAACACATTAAAATATCAATAGATTATTTTCACCTGTTTCTCTAACCATTCAAATAGCGACATTTTACTGTGCAGATATTCATTTATATGATCTTGATCTATGATGACAATATGGTACTTTTCCCTTCCAATTCTCCTTAAATGATTAATGGATTCTTTAGTAAAGCCATTGATCGACACAAAAATACCTAGGGAAGTTATGTTTTGGTGGTTTCTTAATTTTGTCTCAAAATCTCTCATCTCTTTAGCTCCAATAGGAGTATTCCAATTTTTACATTCAACAAAAATCATTGAACCAAAGGATCTCCAAAAAGCTGTTTCCAATTTATTCATAATAACTATATCAATTTCCTCATCACCAGTTTCAACCCTACTACTTGATATTTCAAGGCTTTTATTTGAAGTGAAAATTAGTTCTGTCAACTCCTCTAGTTGCAACCCCTTCTTGTAAGAGCTCTCCTCCCTCAAACAATTTGTTAAAAGCTCTATACCCTTTAGTTTAATGTACTTTTCCTTAATAAAATCCTCCTTAGCTAAAAGAGGATTGAAAAAATTATTATATAAACTAATCTTATCAATAAGCCTTATTGCTAATTCTGAGTGTAAGTCTTTTACATGTTCTTCTTCCTCAATTATATCATGGAGATCAAGCTTAAAAATTGAATTTCCCGGAACTATTTCCAAGAACACCCTAAAATATAACATTGCTAAAATTTCCGAATATTCTTCCAATATAAACCAATCAAACAACCTAAAAATCAAAACCACAAACGGAGGATATCGAAGTTCTTTTCCATGTATAAAAAGTTCCAAAGCATCAAAATCTACTGACTTAAAGCGTAAATCTATATCATCCAATAGTTCTTTATGCATCTCGTTTAAAACATCCCTAAAAACTTCTATAAAATAGCGCAACTCCTCTTCATAGGATAAGTTTGGATAAGCTGCCAAATACCTCTTAAATTCGAGTTGTTGCTCTATTGATGTTTTGTCTTCATGGTCAGACACAAAAACCTCAAATATGTCGTACTTAACATCTTCGATCCATCTTACGTAGAAGAATTGATATAATTTAACGATTGCTTGAAAGTCATAACCATAATCATCCAATATTTTTTTAGAATCATTAATAGTACACTTATATCCTACCTCTTTTAGTATTATATCTCCGCTATCACCATCTGGCGATTCTTCTTTGTAAAACATATCTTCTTTAAAGAAAAGAGTCATGAAAGATGGAACGTCATATTTCCATGCAAACAAATATTCACCGAGATATAATTCTGAATAACTACCCATTTGTATAAATTCTAGTTTAAAGAAATATTTAAAGCATAAATCTCACGGAATTATCGATTAAATCTCAACGTAATCAATTTACTGTGTCCATGTTGCACACAATAGGTTCGGAGCAAGTGAATTGCACCCCTGCCACAGATCTCCCGTAAACTGGAAAGTGGACCTGCTACATTTGATTGGACAGTAAGTTAAGCCCCCTTAACTTAGAACCAA
>CAXBEL010000167.1:0-10247 GCA_963974735.1 uncultured Flavobacteriaceae bacterium
ATCCATCATAAAAAACATATGCCTGGTATAGAGGGCTATAGTCTGTAAATTAGCATAAACAGCGTTAACTGATGCTTGTACCTGTGCTTCATTTTTAAAAAACGTTTCTGGTGAAAGTTGAGTAGGATTTGTTAGTTCCAACCCATTTTCACTACACGAATTAATAAAAAACAAGCACATCCCTAATGCGAAAATTAATCTAATTTTTTTCATAATATTTTTTTTTAGAAAGTGACTTGAACACCAAATAAGAATGATTTTGGTTGTGGATAGTTACCTCTATCTATTCCAAATTCATATGAATTATTATTTATAACAGTAGAAGATCCCACTTCTGGATCTAATCCTGAGTAGTCTGTTATTGTAATTAAGTTTTGACCACTGATGTATATTCTGAATTTAGAAATGTAATCGTCAAATATTGTATTGGGTAACGTATACCCGAATGTTACATTTCTAAGTCTGGTATAAGACCCATCTTCAATAAACCGGTCTGAGGCAGAAACGTTTTGACCAGCACCTAGTGCTCGAGGAACATTATTAGAAGTTCCTGGTCCCGTCCATCTGTCTAAAACTGCTGTACCAGAATTAAAAAGTCTTGGCATACCTTCCAGATCGTAAATGTTTGTGTTGTAAACATCATTACCTGCTACACCACTTATGAAGATGTTTAAATCAAAACTTTTATAATTCGCGCTAGCGTTAAAACCATAAGTAATATCTGGATATGGATTGCCTATTTTAGTTCTGTCCTCTGAGGTTATATCTCCATCATTATTAATATCCTTAAACCTAATGTCTCCTGGCTGAACTGTGGTCTGTCCCGGATTTGCTGTAAATACTGCATCTACTTCAGCCTGATTTTGATAAATTCCGTCTGTTTGCAATCCGTAGAAGTAATAAAGAGGTTCGCCTACTGTAATTCTTGATAGGTTTTCATTTTCAAAATTTCCACCTTCAATAACTGAAACCTCCCCAAGAGATAATACTTCATTTTTGCTAGATCCTAAGTTTAAACTAGCAGACCAGGTAAAATCACCTTCGAAATCGTTGTAGCCTAAATTCACTTCAAAACCTTTAGTTTCTACAGAACCCACATTTTCTGTAATATTGGGATCATTAAAACCTAGAGAAGTAGAAAGTGGTCTGTTAATTAACAGATCGTCACTTTCATTAAAGTAATATTCTAATGACATTGTAAATTTATCATTGAATAGTCCTACATCAAGACCTATGTTTCTCATTGTAGTTTCTTCCCATTTCAAATCAGGATTAGGTAAACCATTTGCTGTTGTCCCATCAGCAGCGGTTCCGCCAAAAGGATAAATAAAATCTGTGATTAAGGTAGCACTATATCTATAGTCTCCTATATTGTCGTTACCCACAATACCCCAACTACCTCTTAATTTCAAGTTATTGAAAGGCGTATCTGCCATAAAACTTTCTTTACCAATGTTCCAACCACCAGCAAGGGAGTAAAACCAACCCCATCTGTTATTTGGTCCAAATCTGGACGAAGCATCTCGTCTTACAGAACCACCTATTAAATATTTCTGTTCGAAATTATAGTTGATTCTACCTAAATAACCCAATCTGTTATATTCTGAAGAAGCAGAACTTAATCCTGCACCTGTAAGGGATAGTTGGTCAACTTCATCACTTATAGGATTCTGGCTACTTGCATTTATATTTGAGTTTTTAATTTGTTGCTTTTCAGCTAATAAAAGAACTTCTACATTGTGAGAATCTGCAAAAGTTTTTTTGTAGTTTAAACTGTTAGTATATGTAAGAGATTGAAAAGTTCCTGTATTTTTAGTTATTTGAGCATATCCAATTGTATGTGTACCACCCTCGCTATCATCATTATAAGAAGGTATGAAAGCGTTATTATTATAAGTACTATAATCTAATCCCACTTGAGTTTTAAAATTCAGACCATCAATAATTTCATATTCCCCAAATAGACCTCCTATAATAGAAACTGATTTATTCACAGCACTTCCCAATGTTTGAACACGTATGGGATTCTCTGCATCTTGACCATCCAATGCGCTATTAGGACCTTGAAAACCACCTAAATTGTCTGGATTGTATATTGGAAGATACGGAGCTGCTTTTATGGCGTGCTCCAAAAGAGAACGACCACCACTTGCTCTTTCAGGATTCTGCACATTAAAAGCCACCGCCATTGTTTCTCCCAGTTTTAATTTACCAAAAGTAAAATTGCTGTTTGCCCTAAAAGAAAAACGTTCAAATTCTGTTTCAATTAGTGCTCCTTCCTGGTCTAAATATCCAGCAGAGAATCTGTAATTACTGTTTTCACTACCACCGGCCATAGCCACGTTGTAGTTTTGAATAATCCCTGTTCTAAAAAGAGCATCTTGATAATTTACATTATTCTCTAAAAGGGAAGCATATTGAGGATTAGATATTCTGCCTGGAGTATCTCCAATTTGAGAAGCATATTGAATGTACTGTTGCGTATTTAAAACATCATAACGCTCATCTGAAAACTGTACACCTGTATAGGTGTCAAAAGTTAAAACAGGTTTACCAGAACGATTCCCTTTTTTTGTAGTTACTACCACAACTCCGTTAGACCCTTGAGAACCATATACCGCTGTTGTAGAAGCGTCTTTAAGAACCTGGATTGATTCTATATCATTTGGGTTTAAATCTCCAATTCCCCCAGAGATGATCCCATCTATAACATATAAAGGTGAATTATTATTAGGCGTACCCAAACCTCTAATTCTTACAACGGGAGATGTACCCGGCGAACCACTATTTACTACTGTAACACCTGCAGCTCTACCTTGCAAGGCTTGATCTGCAGTAGCAACAGGAACACTTGTTATTTCTTCAGAACCAACCGTAGAAATAGCACCGGTAACTTCTGCTCTTGTCTGCGTACCGTAACCAATAACTAAAACCTCATCTAATGAGGTTTCATCTTCAATTAGTGTTATATTAATTGTTGCACGATTATTTACTGCTACTTCTTGTTCCTGAAATCCCAGATAACCGTAAACCAATACAGCATCTGACGGTACATTATTTAAGGTATACTCACCATCAAAATTTGTTGTGGTACCATTTGAGGTACCTTTTACTAATACATTTGCTCCTGGTAGGGGACCGTTGGAATCTGATACTGTTCCCGAAACAGATTGTTGTGCGGATATAAATCCAAAACAAAACAATGTTGCGACAAGCAGTATTCTCTTAAAGTAACTGTTTCTCATAATTTATAATTGGTTGAATGTTTACAATCATAAAAATAGAGAAATATTTGAATTATTCAGAGAATTACGAAATCGATTTCATAAAAATATTAATATTCTTATCAACTAATTTTAAATAAGTTAAGAATTTGATTTTTTACTTACAAAGTCGAAGCTAAAGAGCTTATGGTTTGTTCCATTGGACGTACTGAAGTTGGCTATTATTCTTTGCTGCAAGTATGATTTCCTCATTTTTGAAGTTGATTGTAGACATGTTTTTAACGTCTCCGGGCACAAAAAAGCCGCTTTCTGTTACAGAAACACATTTAAAATCACCTTTTCCATCACCTTTAAGAAACATCCCATAGCCAGAATCATTTCTTGGTGTTTCTACCTCAGACCAAAACAGATTGCCTGCAATTAAAGCATCTAAATTTCCATCTTTGTCATAATCATCAATAAGAATTTGATTTATACACGATAACTGAGCTTGAACTGGCAGTTGATGGATGATAAATTTTCCATCTTTATTTTCTAAATAGACACTGGCAAAAGATTTTACCTGATAATGAAGCGCATCATCCAACTCTTTCTCCGTATAAACATCTGCTAATGTAGCATTGGAATAGGAAGCGTAATCTGGGAATTTTTCCTTTATACCTGGTATTTGTTGGGAAGAACATTGTCTACCTCGCACCGGAAACTTTTCCCCATCATTGTAATAACTCAAGACAATATCATTTTTATCGTTCTTATCAAAATCAGTAAAATAAATATCGAATGTTTCCTTCTCGTTAGCCTTATATTTATAATTTAATCCCAGGTTACCTACGATAAAATCCATATCGCCATCATTATCAAAATCTCCTTCATTGATACTCCACCACCATCCTGTAGTGTCTTTAGTTAAGCCCATCTCTTCAGAAATATCCTTGAATTCAGTTTGCATGTTCTTAAATATTTTTATGGGCATCCACTCTCCTACAACTATAATATCTAACCAGCCATCTGCATCAACATCTGTTATTTGAGCACTTGTAGCCAATCCCAAAGATTTAAATTCTGGAGCAATCGATTGTGTAATATCCTCAAATTTTGCTTTTCCATTTCCCCCTACATTCTTTAAGATATAGGTTTTCGCAGGTGTAGGATAATTACGTGGTGTTAATCTTCCCAAAACCAAAAGATCCTTTTTACCATCCTTATCAAAATCTGCTTCATAAACACGCGACCCACTGGTTATCATATCTGGTAAAGCATTTTCATCACGAGTTAAATTGCCTTTACCATCATTAATATAAAGTCTGTCCTGAAGCATTTTAGAATCTGCAGGAAACTCATTTCCTCCACTTACTATATATAAATCATTATCCCCATCTGCATCTGCATCAAAAATTAAAGCTCCTTCGTCTTCGTATTTTTCATCATTCTTTAGGGCTGCGCTTTCCTGTTTTTCAAATCCTTTTTCGGTTTGAAAATACAGACCACCTTCGGTTTTTGTAGCAGCTCCCACAAAATAATCCTCTTTTCCATCTCCATTAAAATCCCCCACAGCAAGTCCCGGTCCCAATGTAGATGTGCGGTGCGGTAAAAGAACCTCCAGTGTAAAATCATCATACACATTTTCTTTGTGTGTGTATTGGGGGAAATCAACCGTATCTTTAATGGTTGTAAAGAGGGTTGGATTATTAGGAGCTTCCATTTTCTCCTTTTCTATTGCATCCTTATAATTAAAAGTGAGTAATTGATTTGTATTCACATTTATCTTCTCCTCTATTTTACCATCAGGCCAAACTACTTTTATTCCTTTGATCATATTAACCTTTCCTATTCCAAAATTCATTTCTGGAGCTACAGAAGATTGGAAGCCCCTAGTGAGTGTGAGTTCCTGCATTTGCTCACTTCCATCAGTCTTTACGTAAGCGCGGGTTCCTAATCCAAATTTGTTCTTATCACTTCCTTCAAACCTTAGCTTGATATAATTATTTTTTGTTGAACTCTGATTTTCAAAAACCGAAGCTGTATCGTCAATATTATTGATTACAATCTCTAAATCGCCATCATTATCTAAATCGGCATAAACAACGCCATTTGAGAATCCTTTATATTCAATTCCCCATTCCTCATTTGCCTGCTCAAAATCAACACCGCCTTTATTTTTAAAAATGAAATTATCCAATTTTTCAGTAGGTATGCTCAGGCTTTTTTCCAGTAAGCTATCTTTTAGATTCCTATCTCCTTTTAATTCATTAAAGAAATCATTATTGTTTATTTCTCTCCGCGTACCATTTGTTACAAATAAATCTTTGTGACCGTCGTTGTCAAAATCCGCAAATAAAGGACCCCAGCTCCAATCTGTAGAAGCGGCTCCCGTAACTCGTGATAAATCACTGAAAAATGGGTTTTCATCTTCAAACACACCACTGTTGGTCTGTAAGCAATTCTGCATATATTGATAGTGGAATCCAGAATTTACGGTGCTCCAAAAAAGTTCTGGGTTCATACTGGCCATATTTGCTTTTTTCCTTCTGTTTTTCTTGGCATCCATATCAACCTGAAAAATATCCAGATTCCCATCATTGTTATAATCTGCTATATCCACACCCATTCCATAAAAAGCAGTATGTGAAGTAGCCTTCTTTATTACTTCTCTAAAAGAGCCATCTCCATTATTGATATATAGATAGTCTGGTGTGCTGAAGTCATTTGAAATATAAATATCTGGCCAACTGTCATTATTTAAATCCCCAACTGTTGCGGACAAAGAAAGACCAAAGCTTCTAACTCCCGCCTCATTAGTTACATCTGTAAATTTGCCTCCGTCGTTTCTATATAAATGATCTGTTTCCTCATCGGTCACATTTTTCATTTTATAGGTGTAATAGAAATTGGGTGAATTAAATTTAGTAGGAGGATAATTGGCAACATACAAATCTAAATCGCCATCTTTATCATAGTCAAAAAATGTTCCCTGAACACTATTACCGGGATCTGCAACTCCATATTCTTCAGCTCGATCTTCAAACGTACCATCCCCTTTATTTATAAAAAGTTGATTGGTTTTAGGAGCAAACTTTCCTCCCACAGAACAATATATATCTAAATACCCATCATTATTTACATCGGTCATAGTTACTCCCGTATACCAGCGATTGTCTCCCGCTACGCCAGCTTTCTCAGAAATATCCTCAAATTTTAGATTTCCTTTATTTAAATAAAGTTTATTGGCCTCCTGATTTCCTGTAAAGTAAATATCCAGCAGCCCATCATTATTAATATCTCCTGTAGCAACGCCACCACCCATATATATATAAGTGAAATTGAAATAATTGACCGAATCATTTTCAGTCAAATTGTTACTAAAATCAATTCCTGACTTATCTGACATTAAAGCACTAAAAATTTTTGTTGATTCATCAAAATGTTTATCAATATTAGTATCACCCTGCTTACATGAAGATAATACGACTGATGAAAGAATCAATGTTAATAGTAATCTGCCTAATTGAATTATTTGATTATGCTAAATATCAGATTTTTCCTCAAACTCTGTGTCCTAATAATTTTCCTATCTTAACCGTTGCATTTTATCAACTCAGCCGCCAAACTTTTTGATGTATACATTTCTTTAATCTTGTTTACCTTTAGTATGTCCTTTAAAAAAAATACCCTCTCCACAATTTTCTTTTTATTTCCAACAATTTTCTTTTTAAGTGTGGAAAAACAGATCTTCCACCTAATGTAACTGCTACTGGTGAGCAACTCTATTGTCCTCTTTCTCCTTTAAATATTGTAACTGATTTTAATATTGTGGATCCGGACGATACGGAAACAGATGCGTTATTTATACAAATTTCTTCAGGCTATGTTAGCGGAGAGGATTTATTATCTCTTACGGGTTCACACCCCAATATTCGCGCAACGTGGAATCAAGCAGAAGGAAAATTAACTTTAAGAAGTGAGCTTACCACAGCCGTCACCTATGTAGATTTAATTGCAGCCGTCAAAGATGTGGTATATGAAAGCAACTCTCCTTCTCCTACTGGTGAAAGATACTTCTCAATAACATTAGGATCTGCAAACTACTTGCCGCTCACAGATCATTATTATGAATACGTTGCTGATGCTGGAATCACTTGGACACAGGCTAAAGCTACGGCAGAAACAAGAACTTATTATGGGTTACAAGGTTACCTGGCAACCATTCTTTCTGCAGAAGAAGCCCAATTATGTGGTGAACAAGCGAGAGGTCCGGGTTGGATAGGAGGTACAGATGAAGAAACTGAAGGTGTTTGGAAATGGGTTACAGGGCCAGAAGCAGACTTGATTTTTTGGAATGGCGGCCCTACAGGTTCCACGCCTAATTTTGCATTTTGGAATACAGGTGAACCCAATAATTTAGGCAATGAAGATTATGCTCACGTCACTGCTCCCGGTGTGGGCATTAATGGTTCTTGGAATGATCTTCCCGTTGCAGGTAGTCCAGACTCTTTTGATTTTCAGCCTAAAGGCTACATTGTCGAATATGGAGGAATGCCCGGTGATCCTATTTTAAATATATCTGCAAGTACTCATATAACAATACCAGAAATAGAATCTACAGTTGAAAGCGAAAATTGTGGTCCTGGAGCCATTACACTTCTTGCAACTGCGACCGCAGGAACCATTAATTGGTTTGAGAATACAACGGATGCAACTCCTATTGCAACAGGCTCAAGCTTTACTACTCCCTTTTTAAACAGTACCACTACTTTTTATGTTTCAACTAACTCAAATGGTTGCTCTAATGGAGCTAGGATACCAGTTATCGCCACAATTTATGAAGAGATTCAATATAGCAATACGTTTACTTTAACCAACTGTGATGAAGATGGCAATCCGAACGGTTTTACAGATTTTAATCTTGAAGAAGCCATTCCTTTCATAACTCAAGATGACAATTCTTTAAATGTATCCTTTCATCTTAGTTTAAATGAAGCTGATAATAATATAAGCCCTCTTAGTTCAGCCTTTAACAATATGACATCTAATGTGGTTTTTGCAAGAATAAGTAATGACTTTGGATGTTATAAAGTTTCTACTATTACATTGGCAGTTTCGACTACTTCTTTTCCTACCGGTTATATTTATTCTTTAGTTGAATGCGATAATGATGGTGTTGCAGATGGAATTGCAACCTTCGATCTTTCAAATGCCTCTAGTGAATTTCTCGTGCAATTTCCTTCGGCACAAAATCTAAGTGTTCATTACTATAAAAATCAGGAAGATGCAGCTCTTAAACAAAATGAAATAATTCCAGATAATTACTTAAATGAAACTGCTTTTTCTCAATTGATTTATGTGCGTGTTGAAAGCTCGGATAATGGATCTTGTTATGGGATTGGTCCTCACCTGGCTCTCACTGTTAATCCCGCTCCTCAATTTGATGTAAAATCCACTTATATTAAATGCAAGGGATCCCCACCTATAACTATACAGACCTATAATGCACAAGGTTCTTATTCATACCAATGGGAGGATGAAAATGGAAACATTATAAGCAATCAGAGTATAGCATCAATAAATAATCCCGGTATTTATACTGTAGTAGCTTACTCCAATCAAAATTGTTCTTCAGCACCACGTACCGTTACCGTTATTGAATCTGAACCTGCTCAAATAACTCTTGACAATATAGATGTTATTGAAAATTCAGATAACAATTCAATTTCTATTATTGATCAAAATCTATTAGGAAATGGAGATTATGAATTTGCTCTGGATTCTAGGAATGGTCCTTTTCAGGACGAAAGTACATTTAGCGGTATAAATGCAGGTATTCATATTTTATATATTCAGGATAAAAATAATTGTGGCACTACCACTATTGAAATTCCTGTACTTGGATTTCCAAAATATTTTACCCCGAACAACGACGGGTATAATGATGCTTGGAAAGTGAAAGGTTTAATTACAACTCTTTACGAATCTTCTATCATTTATATTTATGATCGATTTGGTAAAATTTTGAGCGTTCTAAATAATATGGAACAGGGTTGGAACGGTACCTTTAATGGAACTAATTTACCTTCTAATGACTACTGGTTTTCTGCAGAATTAAAGGATAAGGAAGGGAACATAATACAGAAAAAAGGACATTTCAGCTTAATAAGATGAATTCATTTATTCATTTTAAAAAGCACTTTAGTTCCCAATTTTAAAATCAAAAAACTTACTGTTTTAAAGATGCGCACCGGAGTAATTTAATTTCGTTTATCGGTAAATAAGAGATAAATAATTATATAAGAAGAAACAAAAAAGGGAGATCAAATTGATCTCCCTTTTTTACTTATGGTCTACTTGAGTTTAATTTTCAATAACTAATCGTTGTCTATTTATTGAACCATTTTTATCTATAATACTTATTAAATATACTCCCGATTGTAGCTGCGGTAGAGGAAGTAGATATTTGCTTCCATTCTGTACTTCATTAGGATCATATTTAACGGCCAGTCTTCCTCTAAGGTCGTGTATTAATATTTCCTCCAGTGGTATTAGAGAAGGACTATTAATTTCAATATTCACACTACTTCTTGCAGGGTTAGGATATAGTATCAATTTATATTTTGATATATCCTGAGTTTCTACCGAAAGACTAGCGGTAACCTCAATTGTGGTTGTAGCTGTATTAGTAAGTCCAGATCCGTCAGTAACGGTAAGACTTACCTCATAAATACCTACCTCGTTAAAAATATGTATTGGATCTGCCAGATTAGAAACAGTAGATTCATCACCAAAGTCCCATTCATATTCTGCAATGGATATATCATCATAAGAATTTGAACCATTAAATTCTACTTCTAAAGGCATTCCTCCACTAGTCACGCTTGATATAAGAATTGCCTTAGGCGGCTTATTGAAAAGTTTTACCCTAATAGTGAGAGTCGCCGTATCGCTAAGTCCTTCAGAATCGGTTACCGTAAGTAAAACTTCAAAATCACCTACAGTATTAAAAATATGAGTAGGATCAGCTTCAGTAGAAAC
>CAXBEL010000168.1:0-10009 GCA_963974735.1 uncultured Flavobacteriaceae bacterium
CTGAAGCACTGGGCATTAAAAATTCTACTGCAGATATAGAACGGGGCAGAACCAAATTGTCTGGTCAAATTGTAACCGAGCTGCTTAGGTTATATAATGTAAATCCTTTATGGCTTTTTGGGTTTAGCAATCAGAAATTCATTAATGCCGGCAAAGGTGATGTTAGTCCAAAAGTTGTTACAGTAGATGTTTCTGATAATGAAAATCTGGTAATGGTCAATCAAAAAGCCGCAGCTGGATATCCTCATAATATTCAGGATCTGGATTGGTATCAACAACTCCCTGCCTTTGACCTTCCCCTACCCCAATATCGCAATGCAACTTATCGCGGTTTTCAAATAGAAGGTGATAGCATGCTTCCTAATTTTAGACCCGATGATTGGTTTTTAGGGAAAGCCATTTCCAGTATGGATGAAGCCAGCAATAATAAAATTTATGTAGTTGTGCTACCCGATTCTGTTTTAGTAAAAAAATTACAAAAGTTGCCTAATCCAGCGAGTGTTCTCTTAATTTCTTTAAATGAAGAGTATCTTCCATTAGAAATTCCCGTTAGTGACATTCAAGAATTGTGGCAGGTTAACAGTAAACTTACTTTTCATCTTGACTCTCCTTCAGAAAGTAGTTTGTTGCGGGAACTGCAGCAGTCTATGGAAGAGCTTAAAAGCCAGGTACGCAATATTAAAGCATAAAAAAAACCACCTCAGATAGTTCTGAAATGGTTTTTAATCAAATGGTTTTTTCGACTAATTATCGTCTGTCTTGATCTTTGTCTCACCATCATCTGTGGTCTTGATCTTAACTTCCTTATCTTCGGTTTCCATTTTTATTTTATCTCCGCCATCCTTAACTTTCATCTCGGCGCCGTCATCTTTCATTTCTTCAACTATTTCTTCTTTTTCTGTTTTTTCACGACAAGAGGTAAAGGAAAAAGTTAAACTAAAAACGAGTAATAATGCGGGAATATATTTTTTCATGATTATTTACTTAAAGTTAATAAATATTGGAATTTAGTAATAAGCATCTCTAACTATAGAAATTAATTATCGTCACCTATCTTATCTATTTCTTCATTAACTTCATCATCTACTTCTTTACCTGCACGTTCTAAAATTCCGCCATCATCAGTTTCATCTACTTCTACTTCACGCACTACTGTTTCTTTTTCGGTAGTGGTTTCTCTACAAGATGTAAATCCTACGGTTAATGTCATTAATGCAACTAAAATGATTGCTTTTTTCATAAATATTGGTTTTGTGTTGCGACAAATGTAATCGCATATATTTACGCTCACATTATAAAAATGCGTAAAGCTTTGCCAAAAAATGCAAAAAAACCGTTAAATCGACCGTAGAACCTGATTAAATGCAATTAAATTATAGCTTTAATAAGAAAAACATGAGTTTTAATAATCTATTTAATTTCTTGAGTGATCTACAGAAAAACAATAATAAAGAATGGATGGACGCTCACAGGGAGGTATACTTTGAAGTACGCGACTTTTATATTGAGTGGCTTAATAAAATGGATATAAAACTTGCCCAGGTTGATGAAAATTATACTCCTACAACAGGCAAAAAAGCTATTAATCGTATAAATAACAATCTCCTTTTTCACCCGGACAGACCTACTTATAAGGATCATTTTGGCGCAGGCCTGGACCAGGAATCAAAGCAAGGTGATTTTTATATTCAATTGGGTATAAATGAAAGTTTTATTGCTGGTGGATATTATAAACCAAAATCATCAATTCTAAAAAGCATTCGACAAGCAATAGATTATAATGGTGAAGACCTTAAAGCTATATTGAATAAAAAGAGTTTTAAAAGTATGTTTGGCGAACCTATCGATGATGGAGATAGTTTGCAAACTGCTCCTAAAGGATATTCACAGGATCATCCACATATAGATTTATTAAGGCGAAAAACATTTGCGGTTCAGTGCTCTCTTACAAAGAAAGAAATTGAGAGTCCATCGTTTGATGATCAGGTGATACAAATTTATAAGGAGATGCTGCCTTTTAGAAAATATTTGAATCAGGCAGTAACAATATAACTTTTTAGATAGTTTACTACAGCTGCAGTAGCACCGGTATTACTTTGCACAAAATGCCCTGTAATCATTCCGGTTTTTTGACGGAATGATTTATTTTCAAAAAACTTATTCATTAATAAAGATGTTTCCTCAGAAGTTGACACCGTGTACAAGCCAGCCAATTGGCGCAATTTAACTGCTTCAGGAAATTTTTCCAGATGCGAACCCGTTACAATTGGCACCCCAAATGTGGCGGGTTCTAAAATATTATGCAATCCTGTATTACCCACGGCTCCTCCCACGTAGGCCACATCTGCATAATGATACGTTTTGGTTAGCAATCCTATGGTATCTAATATTAAAACAGAAAAAGTCCTTAAGTCCTTTCCATCTTTTTGAGAATATAAAACCGTTTTGACATCTAGTTTAGCCTTCAACTCTTCAATTTTTAGAGTATTTATTTGATGTGGCGCAATAACTACTTTTACATCTTTTTCAAGCGTATTTTCATTTATAAATTTAACCAGAAAATCATCATCTTCTGGCCAAGTGCTCCCACATACAAGACAGGATTTTTTCGCTGTAAAATCTTCCATAAAGGGAAGTTTATTGTCATACCCCAGTTGCTTACTTACTCTATCAAAACGTGTATCGCCACTCTTCGTCACATTTGCAAACCCAAGTTTTTTAATATGGGCTACTGAATCCTTATCCTGAACAAAAAAATGGTTGAATGTTTTTAAAGAATGGATCATCCATTTGCCATACCATTTAAAAAAAGGTTGATTTTCCCTAAAGACTCCAGAAATTAAAAAAGTATCAATTTTTTTCTTTTTTAATTCCTCTAGATAATTAGTCCAAAATTCATATTTGATAAAAAAAACAAGATCGGGATGTGCAGCTTTAATGAATTCGCGCGCATTTTTTAATGTATCTAATGGAAGGTATAAAGTTACATCTGCCAAGTCATTATTTTTTTTGATCTCATACCCAGAAGGAGAAAAAAACGTCAGAAGTAATTTATGATTGGGAAAGAGTTTTTTTACCTCCTCCATTACAGGCACACCTTGCTCATATTCCCCCAATGATGCTGCATGAAACCAAACTGTACGATCCGCATCTGTAATCTGAATATTCAATTGCTTTAAAACATCTTTACGGCCATTGGCAAATTTTTCCAACTTTGGACTAAACTTACCTATGACCGGAAGCAAGAAATTAAAAAGACCAATAACTATGGAATAAAGGCTACGCATACGTGGGTAAAAATAGCCTTTTCCTAAAAAACAGATTGGCTATAGGTTTGATATTTCGTATTTTCGTCAAGCTGTAAAAAAGAAATTACAGGCTTCTAAAGACGGTTACACAGACCACTGTAACAAATCAAATTGAGTTTATAAATACCAGATGAAAAAAATACAAATGGTTGACCTTAAAGGTCAATATGCCGATATAAAAGACCAGGTTGACAGATCAATTAATGAAGTAATAGAATCTACCGCTTTTGTTAATGGGCCTGAAGTTCACGCTTTTCAAAAAGAACTGGAAAAATATCTTGGGGTAAAACATGTTATCCCTTGCGCTAATGGTACAGATGCTTTGCAGATTGCCATGATGGGATTAGGTTTAAAGCCAGGAGACGAAGTCATAACAACAGATTTTACTTTTGCCGCAACTGTAGAGGTAATTGCTTTGTTAGGATTAACTCCCGTGCTTGTAGATGTAAATCCAAATAGTTTTAACATAAATGTGGAAGCTATTGAAAAAGCGATCACTTCTAAAACTAAAGCCATCGTTCCTGTTCATTTATTTGGCTTAGTTGCTGAGATGGATAAAATAATGGAGCTTGCAGAAAAACACACTTTATATGTGATAGAAGATAATGCACAGGGAATTGGCTCCGACTATACAAAGAAAGATGGGAGCACTATAAAAACAGGTGGAATAGGTGATGTAGGATGTACTTCTTTTTTCCCTTCCAAAAATTTGGGATGTTATGGAGATGGAGGTGCCATTTTTACTAATGATGATGATCTTGCTCATACTATAAGGGGTATTGTCAACCACGGTATGTACGAGCGTTATCATCATGATGTCGTGGGCGTAAATTCAAGATTAGACTCTATACAAGCAGCAGTACTACGTGCCAAACTGCCCAAACTTGACACTTATAATAACAAAAGAAGAGAAGCAGCACGTAAATATACAGCGGCACTTTCTAAGCACCCAAAGATTAAAACACCTACAATTTGTGATGTGTGCAATTGCCATGTATTTCATCAATATACTTTAAGATTGAAAAGTACAGACAGAGATGCTCTTGCTAAGCATCTACAGGAAAAAGAAATTCCGTTTGGAATTTATTATCCAATTCCGCTGCATAAGCAAAAAGCTTATTTAGATGAACGCTATAGAGAAGAAGATTTCCCAGTGACTAATCAACTTGTACAAGAGGTTATATCGCTTCCTATGCATACTGAATTAGATGATGAACAAATCGCGTATATTACAGGTACAATTTTAGAATTTCTTGATTCTTAAACTGGATGCTCTTCACCCGATTACATCTGATTTTTAAAACGATAGGAATTTTATTAAACCTTATTATATGATTAGAAATGCTATTCTTTCAATCTTTATTTTCTCGTTGACTTATACTGTATTTGCTCAAGATACGTATTTACAATGTGGAAAATTAATAGATACTAAAAATGGAAAAGTCCTAACTGAAAAGACTGTGGTTATTTCTGGAAATAACATTAAAGAAGTTCTAAATGGTTATGTTTCGGCTAAAAATACTGAAGACAAGGTAATTGATTTAAAAAACAAAACAGTACTTCCTGGTCTCATAGATATGCACGTTCATATTGAAAGTGAAACTGGTCCCAATCATTACCTCGAAGCTTTTACATTAAATGATGCAGATGTGGCTTATAAGGCTCAAGAAATAGGAGAGCGTACTTTAATGGCTGGTTTTACAACAGTTCGTGATTTAGGTGGAAGTGGAGTAAACGTTTCCCTAAGAAATGCCATTAATCAAGGAACAGTAAAAGGACCCAGAATATTTACCGCCGAAAAATCGTTGGGTACCACTGGTGGTCACTCAGATCCTACTAATGGATATAAAAAGAATTTAATGGGTGATCCAGGACCCAAGGAAGGTGTTGTGAATGGTGTTGAAGATGCCAGAAAAGCAGTTCGCCAACGATACAAAAATGGGGCAGATTGGATTAAAATAACCGCTACCGGAGGTGTTCTGAGCGTTGCTAAAAATGGTCAAAACCCTCAATTTACCGAAGAAGAAATCAAAACCATTACAACTACGGCTGCAGATTATGGGATGAAAGTAGCCGCGCACGCGCACGGAGATGAAGGAATGCAACGCGCTGTAAAGAATGGTGTAAAGACCATAGAACATGGCACGCTTATGAGTGAAGAAACAATGGATCTTATGAAAGAGTATGATGCATTTTATGTACCCACTTTAAGTGCAGGAAAATACGTCGCAGAAAAGGCAAAAATAAAGGGATATTATCCAGAAATAATTGTTCCTAAAGCTTTAGAAATAGGCCCTCAACTTCAAACAACATTTGGGAAGGCTTATAAAAAAGGGGTGAGTATTGCTTTTGGAACAGATGCTGGAGTTTTTCCACATGGGGGGAATGCAAAAGAATTTGGCTATATGGTAGAAGCAGGAATGTCTTCTATGGAATCGATACAAAGCGCTACTATCACAAATGCAGATTTACTCGATCTTCCAGAAAAACTTGGACAAATAGCATCAGGTTTCTATGCGGATATAATTGCAGTGGATGACGATCCAACAAAAAATATAGACACCTTAACAAAAGTTGTTTTTGTTATGAAAAATGGCGAAGTCTATAAAAACTAGTACAACCTATATTCTGTAATAAAAATGCCTCCTAAATTTAGGAGGCATTTTTATATTTAAATAGTAGTGAAATCTCTATCTAAAAGAATCGTGGCGTCAACAAGCGATCATAATTTCTGAATAACTCAAATCGTAAAAAAACTTCATAAGTTCCGTCATTATAAAGCGCATTTCCCAACTCAGTTGTTTCTCGATCATATGCAAATCCAATTAACAATCCATCGGATACCTGAAATCCTACTAAACCACTTAAAGCTGCACTCCAACGATACGCACCCCCAATGGTAATCTTATCATAAAACATGAAATTGGCGCTTACATCAACTTGTAAAGGAGCTCCCGCCACCATTTTTACAAGTGTTGCAGGCTTAAACTTTATGTCTCTGTTTAAATCAAAAACATACCCCATTAAACCATAATAATGAATACGCTCTTCAGCTATAAAACTTTGAGAACCCTGCGTTCCACTTCTATCAAAGTGATCTGTTTCCAGAAGATTGGGCGCAGACAACCCTGCATAAAATCGATCATCATGGTAAAACAGCCCAACTCCCACATTGGGGGATAGTTTATTATCGATATTATTAGCTAATAAAGGATCATTATTATTAAAAGGGTTTGTTCGGCTAAAATCTATATCCAGCATATTCACTGCACCCTTTAAACCAAAACTTAATGATCCTTCAACACCAGTCTGAATGGTGTAACTAAAATCTACATTAAAATATGTTTCCCTGGCGGGACCTAATGCATCATTAATTATACTAAAACCAAGTCCTACCTTACCCAAGCCTATAGGACTATGCACTGTGAGGTTTTGTGTACGCGGTGCACCATCTAATCCAACCCATTGACTTCTATGTAATCCCAAAATACTTGTAACTCCTCGATTACCTGCATAGGCTGGATTAATCACCAGCGGATTATACATATACTGGGTGTATTGCGGATCCTGCTGCGCCTGAAGTTTATTCAGGAACGGAAGCACTACCAAACTAAAAATTAATAGCCTTTTTATTTTTAATAATTTCATAATATTAAATTGGGGTGTTTCTTCATTACATCAGATTATCTGTTTATATATAAATAACCTGCCATCTTCTTAAACCCATCCTCTGATTCAAATTGAAGAATATAATAATACGTTCCTACAGGTAGCAATTTGCTTTGTGCTATTGTAACTCTTCCATTGGACATTCCTGTAAATGTTTCTGCGCCATCTTGACCGTAGCCTGATACACTAAACACTTCTATACCCCATCTATTAAAAATTTGCAATGTATTATCAGGATATCCAGCTATTCCAGCTATCCTTAAATAATCATTTACTCCATCTCCATTGGGTGTAATTACATTATAAACCTCTACGCTATCTGCCGGTAAAACACCTTGAAGAAATACGACCGTAGGGTCATCTGCATTTCCATTTCCATCGGGATCGATATCTGTAGAATCAGAAGGATCATCTGAATTGTCGGTTACTTGTATTCCGCCTGAAGTATATCCAGTAATTGTCGCAGTATTAATTACTAGACCTTCTTCAACATCCTGTTCGGTTATATAATAAGTTGCACTGAAGGTATCAAAATCTGCTTCTCCTGCCATAAGATCAATTGGCCCTCCATTGACGGGAACTAATGGATCATCTATTGTTAAAACAAATAAATCAGCTTCCCCAGTATTAAGAACCGCAAAAGTGTAAAGGATATGATCTCCTTCGTCTGCTATCTGATTCTCATTTACATCTACATATAAACCAGTCTTAAGCAGATTCACACTTTGTAAAACATCTAGAAATGTAATTGTAGGATCCTCAAAATCACCATCGCTATCATTATCCATATTTGAAGTATCAGCTGGGTCATCAGATTGATCAGAAACCGTATTCCCATCAGAAGTTTCTCCTATTGCCAAAGCAATATTCACGACCTCTCCAAGATTTATATCTTCTTGAGTTAATAACAGTGTTCCACTAAAAGTTGTCGAATCTGTTTGACCAGGCAATAAATCTATTGGTCCACCAATTATATCGATTAAAGGATCATCTATTTGAATATTTGTAACGCTAACAGATCCGTTGTTAGAAATAACAAAAGAATAATCTATACTGTCCCCTACATTTATAATTCCGTCACTATTACTATCAACATAGATTCCGGATTTTTCAAGATTTAAATTTGCGCTACCACTTATGGTAGTAATAGTAGGATCATTTGTAGGATCTCCATCACCATTAGAATCAATATCTTCTCCATCGGAATCAGAGATGTCAGAAATTGGATTTCCTCCTGGATCCTGACCAAAGACCTCCGCCGAATTGGATACGAATCCAAGGTCAACATCATCTTGAGAAATTATATAATTCCTGGTATAAATCCAGATCTCTTCCACAGACAGTATATTGTTCATATCGATATCTCCAGAAACAGGCCCTTCAATAATTCCTCCCAATAACTCATCTGTAAGTTGAATATCAGAAATTGGCAAATTACCTGTATTGGTAATTGTAAAGGCATAACTTATAGTCTCTCCAGCTTGTGCCAATCCATCTCCATTTTCATCATTGAAGGTACCTTCCTTTGCCAAATTAATTCTAGGATCATTACAGAAAATGGTTATTATTTCTGTGATACTACAACCATTCTCATCTGTAACAGTTAATGAATGTTGTCCTTCAGCAAGCTGGGTCGCCACAGCCGTATTTTGATTACCTGCACTTAAACTCCAACTATAAGTATAATTACCACTTCCTCCACTAACTTCAGCAACTGCCTGACCATTTAAGCAATTATCTGATAAATCGGCAGATTGAGTAGTTATTACAAGACTCAAAGCAGAATCTGGTTGCTCTATAACAATGATTAATTCTTTAGTCAATCCTACTGAATCAGTGATCAATACATTATAAGTCCCTGCTTTTAATCCAGCTTGATCTTCTTCACCAGCAATTAAACCAGCACCATCTGCAGTTGACCATTCATAGGTATATGGCGCAGAACCAGCAAAAGCTGTTACATCTATTTCGCCTGTACTATCTCCATAACAAAGAACATCATCCTTCTCAAAAGAAGCGTCCAATCTAGGTCCTGAGAAACAGAAAGGACTCGCTGGGGGATAATTTATAACAACAGTACTTTTTGGATTAATTGAAAATATTACTGTAGCTGAAGGACGCAATGTTTCGAAGCCATCATTTCCTTCAAACCATTGTCCATCAACCAATAACCACCCGGGCCAATCAGTTCCATTTCCATTTGCATCCACTTCGGCTCCCGGCCATAAAATCTGTCCAGATAATGGCAGATTATCATAGAAGGCTATGGTATTACCCTCTTCATCCACCCAGGTCATACTTAGGAAATTATCTGTAGTAAAATTGTCCAGCACGACATCATATTGAACATAGGGAACATCTTGAATACATACCCCTTCAGTAGTTACCGTAATTGTTTTTTCAATTACGGTAACAGTTATTGTAGATATGTTAGAGGTAAAACCATCGTTATCCTGAACTGTATATTCAATTGGAGTGGTTACTCCTACAAAATTTACATCCGGTTGAAATGTAACCGTTCCATCTCCATTTAAAGTATAAACACCCTCTCCTTCAATTTCGAAAACAGAATCAAATTCTGGAGTTGATGGGTCGAGGTCTATTGTTGTTTGATCAATACTTCCATCTATATCAAAATCATTTGAGACAACATCAATAATAACCGACTCATTCACATACGTAGAATCCTCGTCTGGATTTGCTACAGGATTCTCATTTACTTCTAATAACGTAACTGTAGCATCATCAGGAGCGCCATCGCCATCACTGTCTGTATCCGTGGAATCATCGGGATCATCGGAAAGGCTGCTTATATTGTCTCCGTTGGGGTCTTCAGCATTAACAGTAGCCTTGTTTGAAAAGCTGCTATTGTCTATATCCTCTTGGGTCAACGTATAAACCGCCGTAAAGGTGTTCTCATCGGATATTCCCGGCATAAGGGTAATCGATTCTCCATTTACTCCTACCAAAGGATCACTTACAAATATGTTTGAAAGGGTCGTGTTCCCAGTGTTGGTAACCGTAAAACCGTA
>CAXBEL010000169.1:0-9909 GCA_963974735.1 uncultured Flavobacteriaceae bacterium
TTCCCTGAAAAAAGAATAAAATTGACATTGATATGGAAAAGAATATTTTCATAAAGTTTGACAAAGATACAAATTAATCGATGCACAGGCTGTGCAAAGATTAATCAGCAGTATGAAATCAGAAATTAATCACACTATTTAATGTATCATCTGCCTCTTTGTGGATGAAGTTTGTTTGATAGCGTATGGTTGTTGTGAAAGAAAAATGTCAATATAATTTTTACAGCATTTGAATAGGAATTTGTAATAGGCTCTTTAACACCGCAATGAAATATTACAGAATTGGATGTGTGAAATAGGTTTTCAAATAACATTCTTGGGTAATCGTCATTGTCCATAAGCCAATTCACGGTCTCATCTTCACTCTCAAAAGTTCGTGTTACACTATCATCTGGCTCAAGATTATTTACGAAGAAGGAAACTGTAGATTTACCATAGATACGTTGTTTATCTGAAAACACGTATTGCGTAACCTCATAAATTAAAATGGCAATACTTGACTTGTAAATTCTTTGAATATTTCGCTCGCTAATGCCTTATCAAATGCCTTGGCTGTTACTAAATCGCCAAGTTTCGATTTTAATAATTGACCAAATGACTTTTTGCTCAAATGCGGAATGTCATCGCGAAGCTCATCGAACTCGTCGAAAATAATTTGCTGTCCAAAACCTAAACCTTCAATTTTCGAGAGAACCTGTTTTATAAGTTCTTTCAGTTCCTCATCGGAATTACTAATTTTGGAATAGTCCGTTGTCTGGGCTTTTCTTGATTGCTCAATGGCATATTTACCTTCCAATTTCAGTTTGGCATTTACATTCCTGCCATTCATACATTCAATAAATCCTCGGTTTTCAAGCATTCTTCCATAGTCCCAATCTTCGCCACGACCGTTTAATTTAATTCCATTGCCTTCAAGAATCCAGTTAATAGAATGGTATTTACCATCTTTATAAAGGTCATATAGTTTTGAAAGTATTAGTTCGAGTATGCCTTCGGTGTCAAGATTTTGACGTTCATTCAAATCAATTTCATCTGGCCTTACAATTGCATCTGAAATGAATAACATTTTCAAGTAGTAGTCAAGCCCGTTGATTTCATCTTTTAGGGCTTGAATTTCATTTTTAATTTTTTGGTCAGTCCCTAATTTAAAGCCAGTATTATATCCTCTTTGAGCTTTAAACTCATTTGCAAAATTTCTGTTTTCTGGTTCAAAAGATGCTCGAACATAGCTAACAACAGTATTTTCCCAAGATTGTTTTTCTTCCTTAAAATTATTAAATTCATCTTCTGTTTTTGAAGACCTATATTTATCGACAATTGCATTTCCAGTAGATACAAACCCATCGATTTCTTCTTTAAAATCTTCCCATTTTACCTTTATAATCATACACACTATTTTAGTCTGTAAAGGTAGTGGAATGAAAATGCAAACTGTTAAAATCTCAATTGAAGATTTCAACAGTTAGTAAATGCTTATAAAATTTCATCAACCAATTTTTGATTTGAGAAGCGCCATATCATCACTCACTTTCCTCTCAACGACCCTTGCATAGATTTGTGTTGTGGATAGTTTGGTATGCCCTAATAATTTAGATACTGTCTCTATTGGAACACCATTGCTTAAAGTTACTGTGGTAGCAAAAGTATGGCGCGCCATATGAAAAGTCAGGTTTTTTTTGATACCACATAGGTCAGCGATTTCCTTTAAATAACTGTTCAATTTCTGATTAGATAACTTGGGCAAAAGATTGGATGTGTCATTGGTTCTATAATGGTCTTTGTATTTATCTATTAAGATTGCAGCTTTGGGTAATAGTGGAATTTTGAATGGTGCACCTGTTTTTACTCTTTCGGCCATTATCCAAGGACTACCATCTATACCCATTACAATATTATCTTCATTTAATTGTACAATGTCAACATAAGAAATACCGGTGTAACAACTAAAAACAAATAAATCTTTCACAACCATAAGACGCTCTATGGAAGAAGACAAATCTTCAATACTTAATAATTCAAAATCTGTAAGGAAACCACGTTCTTTCTTTTCAATTTTCATTTTAAAATTGACAAACGGGTCTCTTTCAATCCATTTCATCCGATAGGCAAGAGTAACCATTCTGCGTAAACGCTTAATATGCTTCATTGCGGTATTATTGCCAATTTTAGATTGTCCGCTTTTAGGTACATACGACCGAAGAAAATCTTCAAAGCCCACGATAAAACCATATTCAAGATTGAAAAGTGGGATGTCTGTCAGTTTGTATTCCTTTAGAATATATTCCATCATATAACGTTGACTGGTCTTATATTGACCCATCGTATTCCTATGCAACTTATGTTGCATCTTTTCATTGTAGTAATCAACAAGGTTTTGAAAGGAAAAACGTGTTTTATCTTCGCCTAAAAATTTGGCTTTGACCATTTGGGAAGTGAAAGGCACTTCATCCCTCTTGAAATCTTCGTAAATCCTATATACTTTTGATTGTACTTCGTTCAAGTAAAGATTGAGAATACGGGAATCCTTATCGGTCCCACTTGCTCTTTGTAGTTTTTCATCCCAAGTAGAAATATTGATTTTCTTCTTGAGACTAATGTTGACACGTTTACCGTTTAAGGTAACCCGAATGTAGATATTTGCTTTGTTGTTTACAGCACGTTTTCCGTACACCCAAAACAATATTGAAAATGTTGATGAAGTTCGCATAATTGTCGTCTTTAATGATTAAACATTTAGTGAGACGAAAGTCAAATCAACTATACTAACACCAGTAAGTTACGTCAATCTGTCAACATAATCGCAGATAAAAAAATATGTTGACGATTTGTGACCTTTTAGATGCAAATGATATGAAATTATATGATTGCCCTAAAAACATAAAACCTTGCAAATCATAAGATTTACAAGGTTTTGAGGAAATTTGATTTCCCATTTAGCGGTCTGGACGGGACTCGAACCCGCGACCCCCTGCGTGACAGTCGCAAATTATTGATTTTCAAATAGTTGCATTTAATTTCTTTTGTTTTGAAAATCAGTATTTTATGATTTTTCGCTTTTCTTTTAGCTTCCTTGGAACTACATTTAAGTACCCATTTGTTGTACCTATGTTGTACCCAAAACCAGAAATGTATGTCTTCAATCAAAGTCGTTTTAAGAAAAAAAGCATTGGCCAATGGCTCATTTCCCATCTTTTTAAGGGTGACCAAAAACCGTAGAACCAAATATTACCGCACTCCTTTGAATACGAATTTGGAGGAATGGAACGAAGATACGGGTTCTTTCAATGGAAAGAACGCAAATTATATTCAAAAGAATAGAGTGCTTTTGAAAATAAAAGACCGAGCCTTAAAAACCTACTATGACCTGGAGCTTGAAAAAGAAGATTTTACTCTTGACGATTTTGATAAACATTTTCGAGTAGACACCAATCCAGCTTCTCAGGATGTATTCCGGTTTTGGGACGAGATTATACAGGAAATGCGTGACGCGGGCAGAATGGGTAACGCCAAGCTTTATCACGACGCCTCCAACTCAATCAAACGATTCATTGGTTTTAAAAGTCTACGTTTTTCAGAAATTGATGCTACCTTTTTAAACAAGTATGATGCTTTTTTGCGCTCAAGAGGTGGCACGGATGGCGGAATAGGTGTAAAAATGCGAACGATTCGTGCTATGTACAATAAAGCCTTAGAACGGAATATCTTCAAAGTAGAAAAGCATCCCTTCCAAGTCTACAAAATATCAAGACTGAAAGGCAAAGGCATTAAGAGAGCCTTGAATTTGGAACAGATTAATAAGATTCACAATCTTGATTTAACCAAGTATCCACATCTGGTCGATCACAGAAATTATTTCATGTTCAGTTTCTATTCTAGAGGGATGAACTTCGCGGATATGATTTGTCTGAAATGGAGCGACATCCATGGAGAGCGGATTAGATATATTCGTAATAAAACGAAACGCCCATTTTCTGTAAAAATCAATCCGCCCTTGAGAGCCATTTTAGATCATTATCGAGAACACTCCCTGGGGACAAAGTATATTTTTCCAATTCTCTTATACAACGATTTGACCCCTTTGCAATTAGACCATCGCAAAAAGAAGACACTTGCCCAATATAACAAGGGTCTGAAAGAAATTGCTAAACTCTGTGGCATCAATCAGGCCTTAAGTTCCTACGTGGCTAGGCACAGTTATGCAAACTGCCTTAAACAAAAAGGGGTGGCCACGGATATTATTGGAGAATCGCTTGGGCATGCAGATATAAAGATTACCCAAGTATACCTCAAAGAATTGGGCAATGAAATTGTGGATGACGCCGTTGAAGTACTTTTTTCCTAAAAAAACAGCATAAAGGCTTCGCAATATTAAGACCTACACAAATTCCCTAAAATTGTTTCTGTGGATTACTTCAATAGTGGCATTGTAACTTTCCATAAAAGACTTTGGAAGCTTGGCTTTAGCTTTTTCACTCCACTTAAACTCGTAGCCCGTGATTTTCCCTGAGACCTCTTCAACATAATCCACTTCCTGTTGCTGTTTTGTTCGCCAAAAATAGGAATTGGACAAAGAGCCATCGTAGGCCAGTTTTTTGATGCGCTCTGCTATCAAGAAGTTCTCCCAGAGACCCCCCTTGTCACTTCGGCTGTCCAATAGATTGAAATTCCCGATAATGGCGTTTCTCACCCCTGTATCGTAGAAGTAAATCTTTTGGTTGGTCTTTATTTCGTTCCTCAGATTCCTGCTAAAGCTTGATAACCTAAAAATCACATACCCTTTTTCAAGAACATCGATGTAATTGGAAACGGTATTCTTATCAACGCCCACCAATTGGGCAAGTTCATTGTAGCTTACCTCGCTGCCCAACTGCAAGGCCAGGGCACGAAGTAATTTTTCCAACACTTGGGGCTTTCGTATTCCGCTAAATGCCAAAATATCTTTGTAGAGATAGCTGTTGGTCAATTGTTTTAAAACCTCAATTTCGTACCCAGGATGGTTTATAACATCTGGATACATGCCGTAAAGGATTCTTAATTCGAGCTGCTGCTCAGACTTTACATAACCAATACTGTCCTCCAACTCCTGCCAAGAAATGGGATACAATTTGTATTCCCATTTTCTTCCGGTCAATGGCTCGCTGGTCTGATTGTTCAATTCAAATGCCGAAGAACCGCTTACCAATAGTTGTACTTTTTTGAACTGGTCGGTGATTATTTTTAAGGTCAACCCGATATTCTCGATACGTTGAGCCTCATCGATGAACAAGGTTTTATAGTTGCCTATAATGCTCTTTAGTTGCTCGGTGTTGGGGTTGGTCAATAGATTTCTGACGGTGGAATCATCACCATCCAAAAACAAATGGTCCCTATTTTCCAAAATGGAATTGATTAAGGTCGTTTTTCCAACTTGTCTCGGTCCAATGACTAGGATTGCCTTTCCCTTATCCAGCTTTTGAATGATTTTCTCTTCTAAGATTCGTTTAATCATAAGATTAAGTGAATTAATTCACCAAAAGTAATGTTTTTTAGTGAATATATTCCCTGAAAAGAATAAATGGAAGAACTAATTGACTTAACTCATTATTTAATTTATGCTAGTCAGTGTCCAATATGAGAGGTCAATAATGGGATTCATTCAAGGTAATCGCAATTTTTTTTGGACTCATCCATTTACAATAAATGAAGTTAAGGAGTTTTGTTTTTGGTCAATCAGTAACCAGGGGAGGCGAACATTATCCTAACTAGTTATAAGGGAAATGAATTTCACATCAGTAATGGGGCGATTCACAACAAAAAGAAGAAACATTACAACAACAGGGTAGGGAAATCGTTATGATGATTGTTTAATAGTCAACAAAACAAAAATATATTTTAAAATTACAAGAAGTAAATTATGAAAACCTCAAATCTAATCAAATCATTTATTGCGGGAGTAATGGTTCTTACAGTGATTGCCTGTAGCAAAGACGATGACCCTACCGCAAGTGTAACGGTCAATGGGACTACGTTAAGAACAAGTCCATCTGATTTTGTCGTGGATGACCAAGGCGATTTCAATGGTGACCTAGATGCCAGTTTCACGGGCAATGGTGGTTCGACCACCCGTATGTTCAGCTGGAACAACAATCTTACAACTGCGGATTACAATGCCGATATCACGGCGACCACCGTGGGAACATTTCGCATGGTCATTGAGGATTCTGCCGGAGCAGTTGTTTTGGACAGAAGTTTAAATGGTGCTGTTGAACCCGATTCATTCAGCGGGGTTACATCCACTGGCGCTTCAGGAATATGGATCGTTACAATAACCGTAGGCGATTTCAGTGGTGATGGCAGTTTCTCTTTGAGTGAGGGGAACTAGTCTCTACGCTTATAAATATATAGAAGCCCCTTTTCTGGGGCTTTTTTTGTTCTAATCATGGAGTGTACTGAAAAACAAATAATTCTCAGGAATCTTCTTTTTTCATAATCTGTATAATTAAGTCGCTGTTTTACGGCACTCGGAATTTTGATCCAGATGGAGTAATTTGGTGTTCAAGAATAATAAAAGCCGCTTTTTTAAATAGGGTTTAATGAAAAAGTCATTATTTGAAATTTCCAAGATGGACTGTCCCTCTGAGGAAAACCTTATCCGTATGAAACTGGATGGGATTTCAGATATTGCGGAACTGGACTTTGATATTCCCAACCGAAAATTGACGGTCTTTCATTATGGTGAGGTGGAGAAAATCGAAAAGTCGATTTCAGATTTGAAATTGGGAGATAGAAGAATTTCCACAGAAAAGAGCGACAGAATCGACTTTGATAAAAAATCGGATCAAAAAAGGTTGCTTTGGGTCGTCCTCGCAATAAATTTTGCTTTCTTCCTTGTAGAAATGGCCACCGGGCTAATCGCTAAGTCCATGGGACTTATTGCCGATAGTTTGGACATGTTGGCGGATAGTTTCGTTTATGGCTTCAGCTTGTTTGCCGTAGGTGGAACCCTAACCAGAAAGAAACGGATAGCGAAGCTTGCGGGATATTTCCAGCTCACCTTGGCCCTTATTGGATTTATTGAAGTTCTCAGACGTTTTTTTGGAGCAGAAAAACTTCCCGATTTTTCTACCATGATTCTCGTTTCGATTCTTGCGCTCATCGCCAACGGCATCTGCCTTTACCTGTTGCAAAAGTCAAAGAGCAAGGAGGAGGCCCATATGAAGGCTAGTATGATCTTCACCTCAAATGATGTGATTATTAATTTAGGGGTCATAGTCGCTGGACTACTGGTCCATTGGTTGGATTCTAACAAACCTGACCTAATCATCGGCACAATTGTGTTCTTCCTTGTGGTCCAGGGAGCGTTTAGAATACTTAAGTTGGGCAAGTAACAGTTCAAACTTCAAGTACTAAAAACTGAACGATTTTCAGGACACAGTGATTTTTCATACTTGCCCCAAATCTTACCATAACTTGACTGCGCGCGGATCCTGTTTCGATTTTATAGCGTTCAGGTAGATAAGCGTAAAGTAAAATCGGAATAGGGCGCAGCCTACTTTTTGGCCTGAATGGAATCCGTTTCTTTCCCTTTCAACCGCCATGACTCATAGGATTCAAATAGACCTGGATTTTCGTCAAAAAAGCCCCTTAACGTTGTGATTACCTCCTGCCGTCCGGACTCAAAGGACTTTTCGCGTATTGAATCCAACCGTGAGACCCTTATTCCCAAATAACAAATGGTGACAAGGGAAATCATCCAGACCGCTATCGTCAGCCAGAACAATGTCCTTGGGATTACCTTGGCGTTTATCACCGCTTTCCTGATAGTATTGGTGTTTTGGTCAATGAATTCCATGTTCCACTTTTCCTTTTCCAGATGTCTATGCAATAATTTCTGTATGTCATCGGTAGAGGCCTCCACCTATATATTATCTACGTTCTCCGTAAGCTGTTTTAGCCTATCGATGGATTTGTTGAACCCGTCCAGCTCATCGGCCAACAATTCCATTACCTCGTCCAGTTTTTTATATGCCATAATTGGTTCTGTTCATTCCACAATAGGGTAATTTATTAAAATTAATGAAAATGCCCTTTGATTCAAAAAGGGTCGTATATCTATACTATGAATGGTGCTATCTTAAAATTGGTATCTTATACCAAGTGCAATATCAAGATCTAAATCATCCGAATACGCATCGTTGAAGCCCAATTCAGGCCTGATATCCAGGGATAGCAATAAAGGAATGTCAAAATTGTACTCAATCCCTATGTCACCAGCCACCAGCGCAAAGGTTCCACTATCGTCGTCGACAAAATTATCAAAATCATTGTCTACGTCGAAAGAACCTATTCCAGCACCGGCACCCACATACCAATTGAACCTGTCCTCCAGCACAAAGACCCATTGGTACAGTCCAACTAGTTTAAAAGCGTCCACATTGTCCGAATCACGCCAGCCCAGATCAAATTCCAAGCGGTTATTTTCAGACAAATACCTTTGATATGAGATTTCGCCACCAAAGCCGTCATTATCACCGATACGCAGGCCTAGAGCATTTTTGGAAATTGATTGGGCACTCAGTCCCTTTCGGTACAATATTTCAATTTTTTTTCGTTATGGAAAGTAGGGTATAGGAGAGTTTAGTTGTTTATACCCAATAAACCCCAAAATTTTATACCATGAAAAATTATCACTTATTAAACTTAAGTAATTTCAAGTTCATACTTTTCCTATCGATTATAGGGCTTGTCGGCTGTTCAAAAGAGGATTCACCAAGTAATACGGGCGAGTTGAGCCTTAGTGCTAAAGGCTCTTTCAGTAGTCCGTCCGGGAAATCCCTTACCGCCAAGACCGCTAATAATGACGTAGTTATCACTGATTTTAGGATGAACCTCAAAGAGTTTGAACTGGAATTCGATTTTGAAGATCCAGGAGATGACTACTATGACGATGACAACGAGCAATGGGATGATGATGGCTATTATGATTTCGAGGATGAGATAGAACTTGCCGGCCCTTTTGAGCTTGATTTGATAGCAGGGCAGATCGGATTCTTGAACGTTTCCCTACCGATGGGCAATTTTGAGGAACTTGAATTCAAGTTTGATAAAAGTACTGATGCTACCAGCGATTTATTCGGAAAATCCGTACTTATCCAAGGTACTGTACAAGGAGTTCCATTTATCTTTTGGCATGATTTTGAAGATGAAGTGGAGGTGGATTTTGAAGATCCCTCTTTCGATATCACTATTTCTTCTACACTAGAAGGAATCGTCATTGACTTTGACCTAAGCTTAGTTTTCGACAGCACTATAGGTGTTGATTTGTCACAAGCTTCTGATGGTAACGCCGATGGAACAATTGAAATTAGTCCTTCTGACCCAGATGGTAATAATGAATTGGCGCAAAGTATCCGTAACGCGATTAAGGCACAGATTAATCTCTTAGATGATTGATCTTAATCTATTTCCCAAAAGTCTTTATTATAAGATTATATCTTCATTATTGAAAATTAAAAGCCGGTCAAGACCGGCTTTTAATTTTGGTATTGAGATCTACACGGAAACACTTTTACTGAAAATGTCAAAATCCAATGATTGCTATATCAACTTTAAATCGTATTCAGGATTTTAAAACTAACCTTTTTTCAACGCATATTGAATCGTCCCAAATCTTACCATAACTTGACTGCGTATGGATCCTGTTTCGATTTTATAGCGTTCAGGTAGATAAGCGTAAAATAAAATCGAAATAGGGCGCAGCCTACTTTTTAGGCTTGGTTGGGTCCACCTCTTTCCCACTCAATCGCCATGATTCATAAGATTCAAATAGTCCCGGATTTTCGTCAAAAAAGCCCCTTAAAGTTGTGATGACCTCTTGCCGTCCGGACTCAAAGGACTTTTCGCGTATTGAATCCAACCGTGAGACCCTTA
>CAXBEL010000170.1:0-9866 GCA_963974735.1 uncultured Flavobacteriaceae bacterium
ACATACATTATATTCGGGAGAAGTTGGAACTGATTCAACCGGGAAGTAGCGGAGATTTCCGGGAACGTCAACCAAATCTTCTACTATGGTCTGGATCTAAAACTTCCTTAGTAGAAGTAATTTATGGTTTATACCTTAAAGGGGATATCAACCATGGGACTGCAGATCTTAAAACACTTATCTCTGCATTTGAAGACTTTTTTAATATTAAGCTCGATAATTATCATAAGACTTATAGTGAGATGAGAGCCAGAAAAGATCCTAGGAGTAAATATCTTCACCAAATAGCTGCAAAGTTGGAAGCCAAAATGCGACAGGATGATGAAAAATAATTTTTTTCGAAGTAAATCGTTACTACGAAAATCAGCGCTCCATTAATTTTACAAAGAATTTCTACTTCTTCCCTCCTACCTGAATCTTAAATTGAATCAATTCTCATCGTTTTCTATTAAACGTTAAACTTTTTCGTACTACGAAAAACCTAGGGAATTATTTCCTGGAAACAATTTCAATTTTATAGAACAATTATAAACCAGGTCAGGAACTAACAAATGAAATGTTCCCAGCCATAAAATTTGTTCTATTATGCCAACATCAATTATTACTACAGACGATCTTCAGGATTTCAAAATAGAGTTACTCGAAGACATTAAACAACTACTGAACGAGCAGAAACCAGGTAGAATAAAAAAATATCTGAAATCTTCAGAAGTTATGGATTATTTACAAATAAGCCCGGGAACACTTCAAAACCTCCGAGTAAACGGCACGCTACCCTATACCAAAATAGGCGGGATTATTTATTATGATGCTGCGGAAATCCAAAAGGTCATGGAAGATAATCGTGTACTTAATTTAGATCTATAACAATGAACTATATCAAGCAACTAAACGCCGCTTTTGAGAAATTCTATTTTGATGACCGTTTAAATCCTACCCATATCAGTTTGTATATGGCCTTATTCCAGGAATGGAATAGCAGCCGGTTTGCAGATAACTTTTTTGTTAATCGAAGGGATTTAATGAAGGTAGCCAAGATCGGTTCAAAATCTACTTATCATAGGTGTGTAACCGATCTTGATACTTGGGAATACCTTAGCTACTTCCCATCAAATAATCCCTACAAAGGCAGTAAAATTAAGATGGCCATTATTGGGACAACCGAGAACCTGTAATGAATCGGCACCCTCCCAATAATGGACAAGCTGTGTACTCACAGCGTCCCATAGGTGGACAAGCATTGGTATCTACTATAAACAATACCAAACAAAGAAAACATAATAAACAACCAAACAGCTTGAAGGTAATTTTAGATTTTTTTAATAGTAAAAATTTTAATTCGGATTACGGAAAAAAATTCTTTGAATATTATCAAAGTAGGGAATGGAAAACCAGTGATGGATTAGAGATCAGAGATTGGCAGGCACTAGCCATGCATTGGATGGATAAATTTATGCTGGCCAAAGAAAAAAAGAAGACATACCAAAACGGGGCGTCCCAATTCCGGGACAACTTGCGAACCAGTAAAAATAAAGATTATGGTCAACCCCTCTAAAATAACCGAAGGTGGCGTGGAGTATTCCCTGGGCAAATTTGATGGGAGCTACGTGCACTATGATTTCAAAAAAATCTTAATTTATCTCAATGCCAAGGGAAAGCTTCTTTTTGGAAAGCAATTCAAGATTTACAAAGAAGACAAAACTATTCTGCTAAAACTAATTTCATATTTCCTAAGGGATAAAGACAACTGCAAAAAATATGGATTGGATATTGAGAAAGGAATTTTACTCTCCGGACCGGTAGGATGTGGAAAGACTTCATTAATGAAATTATTAAGGCATTTGGCTCCCAGGCAACGTCCATATGAAATGATTCCTTGCCGCAACGTTACTTTTAGTTTTAACCACTTGGGTTATAAAACCATTGAAGATTATGGTAATACTAAGTTTTTCTGCTTTGATGACCTGGGTGTAGAGCCCCCTGGGAGATTCTATGGCAAAGATTTGAATGTGATGGGTGAAGTATTGCTTTCAAGATATGAACTCTACCTTGAAACCCGTAAAAGATTGAAGACACACGCTACTACAAATTTAAATGCTGAAGAATTGGAAGAGCGCTATGGGAACCGTGTTAGAAGCAGAATGCGGGAGTTATTTAATTTGATTGCTTTTGAGAAAAGTAGTCGTGATAAAAGAGAATAAATATAGATTCTAATGGATTATTGAATATTTATGAGCAAGATTACCAAGCAAATTTAAGACACGGCTTTTTTTGGAGCGAAAAAACCTGGAAATCAAGTTGTCAGGTGCTTTTTTTTGGAATAATGAAGAAGAAAAATTTAAAGGAAATCCTCCATACTTTAATAATTCAAAATATTTGTGAAGCTTTTCTATTACAAACTCAATTAAGGAAATTAGCAGTAAAACTAAATCCAGGATTAATAAAATCGACACTAAGCACATTTTATAGGAAGAACTTCAATTAATCTTTTTTTATTCCAAATTATCTTTTGCCTTAAAACAAAAGAAACAAAAATTAAAGGCTGCAAATAGCTTTTGAAATAACGACTCACTATATGCAGCTAAAAAAATTAAAAACTAAACAAGGAATTTATAGATTCTTTGAAAAATGTATAAAATCCTTTGTTCTTTTTATTTACTATGGAATTTTCATGTTTCATTCTATTATTTTCTGCTCCTAAATGTTTTATTATCAAAGTTTTATTCAATTCATCTGCACAACCAAGTAAACCTTGAGAAATTGCACAATCTTGTCTGCATTCATTTTCAAAATCGAAATCTATATTCCCTGTATTGAAATCCATTTCTTTCGGACCATAATTAATTCCTCTTGGTTTCAAAATCAAGGATAAGAATTGTTGTATTTCCATTCCTGCTAAACTCAAACTAAAACCAAAAACATTTTCACCTCTATTAATAAAATGATTCTTTGGTAATCCTTTAATATAATTCGGATTATCCAACTCTCCTGATATTTCCAATGCAGCATCTTCAGGTTTATATTGACCTAAACATTGCATACATATTCTTTCAGGTCCTATTGTGTGAGTCTTCCATCTTGCTTGGTCAATATTTGATAAATCATCCTTTGGATTTGTATCAATTCCACCATCAATTACTGGAATTAAATTTGCAAATGACAAGCAATCTAAAGCATATCTTGGTAAAGGCATATCTACACAGGAAAATAAAATATCACAATCAAGAGCTGCTTCTTGTCCTTCTTTTTCAGTAATACTATACGGAACAGCATTAATACTTAAATCTGAAATGAGTTCAGTTTTTAAAAAACGCTCTTTTTGAACATCTACTTTAAATTTTCCAATATCAACTCTATTTATTGCTAATAATCTATCTAAATTTTTCAATTCTACTAGATCAAAATCGATAAGTGTTAAATTCCTTATTCCTGTCCTTATAATAGCTTCAGCAACTATAGAACCCACACTACCTAATCCTACTATTCCGATTTTTAACCTAGAAATTTCATGTTGTTTTAAATCCCCCCAAGATGAAATAGTACGTTTAAACTCTTCTCCGAAATTAGACTTTGGAAAAATATCATCACAGAAATAGGTTTTTAGGGACTTCCCTACTACCCTTACAGATTCACACCAATATCTCTCATAAGTATTTGGAGTTTCTTTTATCCAAAAGCGTGCACTCCAATAATTATCTGTCCCAATTGTCATACCAACTAGAGGTAATCCTGTTACGGCCTTAACTCTTGGAGCTAACATTTTCTCTGCCTCTATGTCATCAAAGCTCATTCCTTGCCAACCTGGATAAGGATGACTATGTATAAAACAGATACCAAAATTATTAGCTAAAGCATAAGATGTGACTTTATCAAAATAAGCTGAATTAAAACTTACATTTCCGTGTACATTTCTGTCTCCAAATTCTGGTAAAATTACTTCATTAATCACTCCTGTTTTTCGTGATTTACCAGAAGATAATTTATAAAAAGCAAAGCATAAATCTTCTTGACCATCCTCTCGAATGAGGTGCTCAAAAAATATCCTATTGACATTTTCTGTCATTGTTATACTATACTTCATTCGAAATCCAATAATGTTCTTAAAAATGCTAAATAATCATCTGCAGTCATACCAGAAGTCCAGCCTTTAAATGGTCTACTCCAATACTGATATTCTTGTGTAGGAACTTTTCTGTCGTGTATTCCACCATAAGGATGTGTGCCTCCACCCCCAGTAATAGGAAGTAAATGCGGTTTTATATGTGGACCTGAAGGCGGTAACATTGGAAATTGTTGACCTTGTAAAGCGATTTCAATTTCTTGTCCTTTAAATCTTCCTATTGGTACGATAAATTTGAAGCACACAAAGTTATTTGTGTGCATCCAAGTTTCGAGCCCTTTGTTTTGCAACTGACTCATTAACCCTTGATTTCCCATAACTATGAAACAGTTGTAGGTTCAAGTTTACACGAACTAAATTTTAAACCATTTTTAATGGCAATTTTATGCTCTCTGTCATTCTTGTAACTAACTTCCTTATGTCCTCTAATTTGTTTTAAATAAAAACCATTAGCATTTTTCCCAGCAGCAGTTAGTATTTCATTTGGTGTCATAAAACATTCATCAACTTCAACAGGTTCGTCATCAACATAAATTATTAGCTTCTTATAAGGTTTAGCAAAAAAACCTTCAATTCCAGCTCCTTTTAAATCAATTTCTTCATTTAATTGAACTGGTTCGAAACCTTTTTCGTTTACCTTAATTAATAATTCGTAATCTTCTACAGGCAACAAATTTGCATTTTCTAAAATTTCTTTTCCTGTAATAATTGTGTTAACTGTCTCAAATTTCTTTCTGTTAACTTTGTAAATAAAATTTTTCATTGTAATAATTATATTAAATATTAATGTTCTCATTTATTCTCAGTATGAGAACGGTTACTGTTTTGACGTATCTGACAACAAAACTTGTGTAATATTTAAAAAAGTATTACCATTGTAGTACAGTACAAAGGGAGTTATAAGGTAGATAAGCCTTATATTATAGAGTCCGTCAAAACTTTAAATCCCATTTTATAATCCAATTTATTGTTCAAGCAATAGATTGGATTTTTTATTTCTCTTATCGGCTCATATTTTTAAGATTAAACATATATTATCTTACCCAACCTAGCATTAATAGTTTATCTATATTATCATTGATACCAGATTGTATTAATTTATTACTATCCAATTTATTAATTTCCATTTTTCTAATTTCTTCATCTAATGGCATATAATTAATTGCTACTTTCTCAACTTGATTTTCTAAATATTTAGATAACGTGTCTAAGTCGTTTGCTGTGAATCCTTCAATTTGATTATCAATATCATATTCGAAAATCAAGGTATTATTCTCTAAATCAGGGTGGGCTATATTCATGAGTATTTCAGCTCTTTTAATTGCTTCAATTTCCCAAAGTTGTAGCTCATCATCTACTACTTCTGCACCTACTGAAGAATCAACCTCTATTCGGATTTCTTCCCTTATTTTTATATTAGAGTGGAGAAAGTTTCTATCCGCCAATAATCTAGACACTTCGTTATAAACTTGCTGTTCTCCTTTGGTATCTCTAATAGTTATTATTAAAGTAAAATCTTGATTTAAAATTTCTCCATCTTCTTCAGATCTTGTTAGAGCAAAATCGCGATAAATTCCTCTTATCTCAGCAAACCATTTTCTTCCCGCTGCCAAACTATCTCTTTGTCTAGATGCAGTCATTTCATCAAGATTAATAGAATGTTTTTTAATAGGTTGGTATTTTTTACCATAGTTTAAAAGCATTCTTTCTCTAGCATAATCGCTAGAGGTATCTTTTTTATATACGCTACCGTAATTAGAATCTAGTATTACATTTTTTGGATCACCGGGCCCTATTGGATTTAGAATATTTGCTTTAGTTGTATCTCTATTTTTTATATCATCATAAGTACCAAATCGTAATTTTAAATGTGATTGACAATATTCAGCTCCTTGTTTTTCTCTTAATACAGGTTGCGCTACCAATGTTATTTTAATTTCACCATAAAAGAAGCCGTCGTCGTTAATCAAACTTTCTGGAAAAGGAAAATCAAGTATCTCGATAAATTCACCTTTATTAATGTTCTCCTGCAATACCAAAGTAATCTCGTGCGGGTCATTATAGATAATCTCGTCTGCTGAAGAGGCTACACCAAAACCCATTTGATTCACCTTTTCGCCTATCGTAAAATTTACACCTGAAGGATATTTAGCTGAATGAATAGCTAATGCTTTTAATAAAGTTGGATTAAAGTTTTCTTTTACTTTAAAATTTAATTCTGACAATAGCGAAGTTACTCTTGGTGTTGAAAAACTAGTTCCAATTATTTTTACAGAACTGCCATCTGCTGCAATAGCTTTAACGCCGTTTTCAATTCTTCTCCCTTCATGCATTCCAGCATTGCCACCATATGAGACTAAATCTGGTTTAATACTATTAGCAGGACCTGGACCAATTCTAGTAAAAGGTGATGGATGATTTATTTCTGCAATATCACTCTCATTTTTGGAATGTGTTATTGAGCCTACAACTAGTGACCTCATTGAGTCACCAGACCGAGCAACTCTACTTTTAGGAAAACCTTTCTCAAAGTTTCTACAATTTCCAGTAGACTTACAAATAATCACATCATTTGATATTTGAATATCATCTAAGGCTTTTCCAAAATCTGAAAAATCACTTAAATCCGATTCAGATGCTGTACCTAAGGAAAGATTCCAAATTTTAATATCAGAATTATTCTTTATTGCTGTTCTAATATTTAGAACTAACTCATCCTCATCTATTCTTTCTTTTTTTTCATCAGGAAATACAGTTGCGTCAAAAAGTTTACACCCAGAATTACCTGTCCAGTTTAGCCCTTCCAATTCATCACCATATATAATAATACTAGAAACACAAGAACCGTGAGTTGGATCTATTAATTCTTTTGGATATGACGAATAATTTCTATCCAAAAGCCAAGGTTTTAGATACTTATTTTTCGAGATACCAGAATCAAGAACTCCAACAATAGGATATTTTTCATCCTTAATGGGTTCCTTAATATCAAGTGCTTCCGTTGTTTCCAAAAGATCCATACCCACGCTATATTTTGGCATAAACGTTATAGATTCTAAGGCTTCAAAATCACTAATACTATCTAATTGTGCTTTAGTTGCATTTTTGATTTTAAAAATGATTAAGCCTGACGAGTAATTTGTTTCTATAATATTTACGTTTTTTTGCTCACAGTATTTTTCGAATGATCGCTTAACTGCGTTATTTACTTCATAGTTTAGAAAATCTATCAGCGAAATTTTTACAGTTTCATTCTCTTCAAAATCTACAATAAATGGTTCATATATTTCAATAGTCTCTACAGCAGAAACCGCTTTAGGGTTACTGTGATAATTTTTGATATTCCTTCTTATAGCGTTGCTATCTTCAATATTATCTACTTTTACAATAGCACTATTAGAATCTATAAAACCAATAATATTATTTTTAGTATACCGACCGTTGAACAACTTCTGAATGTCTTTTCTATGAGTTTTTGCAATAGCTAAATCATCAATATCTACACGTAAAGTTGCAGGAATAAAACTCCTTGTATTATCACGAGTTTTAAAAATTATATTTAACTCATTTAGCGGTTCTAAAAGACTCTGAGCTCTTGCTGAAAGCTCTTCTCCTTCGAGTTGCCATTTTGGTATTGAATCACCACCCCCACCTTCGACTCTTCTATCATCAGTTTTTTCCCTTTTTTGAAATAACTTTATAGGTAAATTCTTTTTTGCCATCTTATTCTACATTTAATGCGTTTCTCACTTGTCTTATTGAAATATCAAGGTAACTGGCAATTTGTTTTTGAGGTATATGACTCTCATTTAAAAAACGTATCATTTCTTCTGGCGTAAACCTATTGTTGTGTTTGTATTTGAAGTATTCAGAAAAAATTTCATCATATTCAAATTCTTTGTTTTTAATAATTGAATTGTAAAAGGCACTATTTATAATCTTAATTATTTCAGAGTGTGAGAAATCATTTAAATAAGAAGATAACATATCAAACTTCTTGTCTTCAATATCTAGTTTTGAGTCTACTTTATTAAAATAGCTCCCTATAAGGTTCTTAATTTCGTCTGAATTTGGTTTGTTTACATTAATTACCTTTTCAAACCTTCTCCAAATGGCGCTATCTAACAGTTGTTCATGATTTGTAGCAGCAATTAGAATACCTGTTTCTAAAAAATCGTCAATATTTTGAAGCAAACTATTGATTACCCTTTTTAACTCACCTGTTTCATGATTATCGTCTCTTGCTTTAGCAATTGCATCAAACTCATCAAGAAATAATATGCATGGTTTACTTTTTGCATAATCAAACAATTTTCTGATATTCTTTGCGGTATTACCTAAAAGTGATGATATTAAAGAATCAAATCTAGCTATCACTATAGGAATATCTAATTCTTTAGCAATATGCTTAGCTAATGTTGTTTTCCCACATCCAGGTGGGCCATAAAGCAATAATGATAAATTCATTTCCAGGCCCTTACTTTCTATTTCATTTTTTGAATTAACCAGAGAGATAAAATTATTCACAGGGTTTTGAATACTTTCAGAAAGCAAAATATCTAACTTTATATCTTGAGGTAGAATAATGTCAGCAATATTTAGTCTTGTATCATTATCTACAGGTGCATCAAATAATTGATCTTTATATACAGGAATACCTGTTGAACCTTCAATAGTTTTCATAATCTTATCTGCAAGTTTATCCGCTCCATCTTCTCTTAACTTTTTGGCCAAGTGTTTAGAATAACTGACAACTTTCTTTGGATTGTGATTAAGACCACCTTCAATTATTTTAATAAGCTCTGTATACATTTATCTGTGATATTATTTTTAGTTTACGTTACAAATATAACTAAAAATGTAATATTAAAACATCATATCGTAATTATTTTTCGTTTTAACGTGTTTTTTACCTATTAAATCGTAATTAATATTGATTACTACGTTGCATATTAAGACTTTAAAACACCACATGCTTCTTCTCCTCTTATAAAAAGGGTTCCATTAACATCGAAGAAGAAACTTTTAAAAATTCTTTTCAAAAAATGTAGCATAAACTTTGGCCCTTAACCAAAGCTAAAGTTAGATATTACGGAAAATTATAGTCCAAAAGGCTGCTTTGTAGATTATAACTTTTAACCGGTGTCTGCAAATAGAAGTCTTATTAAATTCGCCTACGATATCATTTATAACTTTCATAATTTCAGCCCACAACGCTTTCATAATTCTTCAATTTTAAATAAATATTTAACTACTACTAAAGCCACTGCACAATACAAACTGTTCTATTGTAATAGTGATTTTCATCTCGATTACTAATGCCTTTTATTCCGATGGCACCGGAATCTTTTCCTCCGTGTCCAATATTAATATCAATTCGTTTTCTATTTGCCGGTTCTTGTCCAAAAACCATGTATAGTTGAAGGAACAAAATCACAAAATTGACGTTTTTGTATCCATCTCCCCTTTCCACATTTTAAGTTATCAACACCCCCCTTCCAAAAACTAATATTATTTAATGCTAAATGAAAGTATTGAAATTCAATTAACTACAAATTATATTTTATTCACAAATTATTGATTTCCAATTATTTAAGTCATTAAATTTCTAATTTTCTCATAACGAAAACGAGTCAAAAATTTAAAATCCTTCGTTATGAAAAAATCAATCTTTCTGTCAACATTCTTCTTGTTGCTATCCACGTCACTTTTTGCGCAAATCGGTGGGATCGAAGATTCCGTAGCC
>CAXBEL010000171.1:0-9808 GCA_963974735.1 uncultured Flavobacteriaceae bacterium
TTAAAAATGACAGGTTTCTTAGGTTCCAGGAGTCAACAGCATCATTATCCCTTTGCTATATAATAAAGAAATCGCTTTTTCTACAAAAGGAACATACAAATCATAATTTCCTTTTCCAGTTGTTACATACCGCTCATTATAAAAGTCTACAGCCTCTTTATCAGATGACACTAAATCTTGAATTCTTATATACGGCGGATTTCCAATCACCACATCAAACCCCACATAAGCCCCGTTCTCATCCAACACTTCCGGGAACTCAAACCGCCACTCAAAAGCATTTTCATAAATTTTATTGTCTTTTATTTCCTGGATTTCGGTTTCCAGTTTTTTGCTGTCTTTGGTGAGTTTTTGCAGCTTTTTATTCCAGGCGGCTTTTCCCCTTTTAGACAGCTCAAACATCTGAGTTTGGTTAGACATCATAAAGAGCTCGCCTTTTACTTTTTGCAGGCGTTTCACCTTGGGATCGTTAGCCGAAATCTCACTCCTAAAATCGCTTTTAATGTCCCGGATAATCTTTTCCATCTGCCGCTTTTGCTCCTTGTTTTGAGCATTCCGGTAGGTATCTACGGCATTGCGATAGCTGTCAATATTCCATTTACTGTCTTTTAGCGCCTTGCTTAAGTCGGCATCCAAATCAAAGCGGGAAATAAGGGAATTTCCGCATTTGATGTTAATATCAATATTCGGCAGGGTCTCCAGTTCCGTTTCATTCTTGTAGTAGGCATTTTTCAGCAACTCTATCCACAACCGGAGCCGGCATATTTTAACCGAATTCGGGTTGATATCTACTCCAAAAAGGCAGTTCTCAATAATTTTCTGCTTCTCATGAAAAAGTGCTTCCTGTATACGCTGGCTCTCCTTCGCGGTAGGATTGTATTCAAAAAGTTCTCCGTCTTCATCGGTCACAATAAGTTCATCGTTTACCACTTCCACCTGGTATTCCTTAAGCCTTCTTCCTGACCGATCCTGTAGAATATTAAGATCGTTCTTAATCGCAATCATTTCATTAAGCGCCGAAACCAAAAAATGCCCCGAACCTACAGCAGGATCACAGATCTTTAAGCTATTGATGAGTTCATTTGCTTCCTTACGGTCTTCAATACGATCATATAATTCATCCAGATCTTTACAATTCCAGTCTTTGGCTTCATTAAACTTTTGCACCACCGCTTTTCTTATGGTCTCGCGGCACATATACATAGTAATAAAGCCGGGCGTAAAGAAAGAGCCGTCTTTATAGCCATTTATCTTTTCAAAGATAAGTCCCAGTACAGAAGCGTTAATGAGGGTCTTATTATCTTCCTGTATGGTCTCCCCGCCTTCACTGCTAAAGTCGTAAGCGTTAAGGAATTCAAATAAATATTCCAGGGCGTTAAGTTCACCACTGCGTTTTTTCCCTTTTTTATCCTTTAGCACCGTGGCGCTGTAAATAGGCAAAGTCTTATCGTCCCGAAGATTACTTATAAAAAGCGTGCTGTGCTCAATATCTGTAGGCTCAAAAAGGGAAGAGTTGAGATACGGTACCTTTTCAAAAAGGGCTTTTACATCATCATTTCTTTCAGAATATTGACGAGCTAATACCTGGAAAAACAAGCTATTTAGATCATCATAATTATTTATTCTGTCAAGGCTAAGAAATTCATAAGATCTATCTCCTTTGTGATAAGTGACCAGTTGCGCTTCTAAAAGCTTTAGGAAAAGGATTCTGTTTAGCCAGGTAATACTAAGTTCCAGCCCAACATTAAAAAGCCGTTCCTGGAGGTTTTCTCCAAACTGGGATGCATTTTCCAAACGGCCTATCTTATCCATACTATCCAGCTGAATAATGGCATTTTCCAAAAATGAACCGGTATTTCGCTGCCCTTCTTTCTGGCGTTCAATTAATTTTTTACCGCCCTGTTTGGTTTCTGTTAAGCCTATAATATGAAGTAGCTCGCCATAGAAACGCTTATCGAGGCTGTTACTATCGTTAGTAAAAGGAAGCTTTAAAAGATGTTCCGGCGACAATAATTTATAAAGGGCAATCAGCTTATTGTCATCCTTAGGATTATTATTCCGAAGTGGCTTTTCGTAATTATTAATATCGAACCAGGTAAACTCCAGTTCCTGTTTCCTTTCGGAAATAAAAGGTTCAGCTATATTCTTATAGAAGAAGTCGGTATTTGTTCCACTAAGTCTTCCTGCTTCAAAATCGGTAAACTGACTTACCAGCTTTTTGTTCTGTGCAAACGCCTTTTCAAAAACATTGGCATCAAAAATAAACCACTGATTTATGTTGGTGGCGATCACATATTTTATTTCCAGGTTTTTATGGGTAATGCGCTCCCGAAGATAATAAAGCACCAACTCCTGGAAGGCCTTTACGTTCAACTTCTCCTTGCTCAGCATCTCTGCCCGGTTGGTAGGCTTCTTTGCTTCTATAATAACCCCAACACTGCTTTTGGCTTTGTTTCCGTTATGGATCACCAGGTCATTCCTGCCCTTTGTATTTATAAAATGACTGGGATCGTAGTATGTTTTCTTAAGGAAATCGGTAACCAGATTTTTATGAAATTCTTCACTTTCCGTATCATTGGTCCTATCCAGTAACTGAATAAGGTTCTCTTTGAACTGTTCTATTTGGGAACGGTTAGGTTTTACCTTTAGAAAAGCTTTGTTGAGCGCCTTGCGAGGCTTGAGTATAGATAGGTTACCAGAATTGATTTCTTGTTCCGTCTGCATGCAGAAATTGGGGTTTGTTGATAAGTGCAAAAGACCGTAGGGAGTTGCTTTTGCCCGTTCTCTGTTAAAGAGATCTTAAAAATAGAAAAAAATTTAAAGATATCGTAGATAATACTGAGAAAGAGAGAATTTTTATAAAAAACTATGGTCTACGGAAATCCGTAAAAGTATTTCATTCAAATAATTTAATTTCGATTTTATGAATGAAGAGTTTTACAAGCATTACATCCCAAAATCTTTTATAAAGAAGGAAATAAGACATAACCTCTTGATTGGATTTATACTAGGTGCCAGCCTGGCGTTTAGTTTGGGAGCAATAATTCTGGTCCTTTTCTATTTTTAAGATATATTAGATGTATTACTATAATCAGTTGCTAAAATAGCATATTCAAAAGTATCAGACCAACCGTTTTTAAGGGGTAAAACTTTTCTTTTTCTCCCCTCTTTAAGCATACCTACTTTTTCTAAGGTACGAATACTGCCTATATTATTTACTGCGCATCCAGCTTCAATCCTATGTAGTTTAAGTTCCTCAAATCCGAAAGTTAAGATTCTATTTAAAGATTCTGTCGCATAGCCTTTATTCCAAAAATCAGAATGAAATTTATACCAAACTTCTGCATTTTTAAATTTAGGTTTACCCAAATTCAATGATATCAAACCAAGAAACAATTCGTTTTCCAATAATTCCACTTTAAATGTAAGATTTCTCTTTTCTGGATTGCTATTCTTTTCAATCCAATCTCCAATTATTTTTTCTGTTTGATTAATATTTTCAGGAATTCCTAGCGTATTGAATTTATCAGTTTCGGGAAGCGAATGTAAACTATGTATCTTATCTAAATCTGATAAGGAAATAGGTGATATGAGTAGGCGATTAGTTTGAAATTCAATAATCATAAGGGAATTTTAAAATTTTCAATAAAGGTATTATCAATACACAAGTGATTAGCTTCTAATTCTCAAATACAGCCACAGCTCGAACTGGCGAACCTGTACCACCACGTATTTTTAGTGGTAATCCTATAAAGCGAAATCTTCCTCTTCCTATCAATTTATATAAATTCACCATATTTTCGTAGTGGGTAAATTTCATTTCCCCACAAATATGATGTACTTCTCTATTTGAAATTCCAGATACTCCAGGAGACATTGTTTCTACACCAAAAGCAAAGATTCTCTTCTCCCCTAACCACTTTGCACAAGAGGCTGATATTCCAGGACCACTACCCCAATTTTCGGTATTAAAATATTTACGATAATGATCAGTATAAAGTAGAACCGTATCCCCTTTTTTAATTTCTATTTTTGATTTTAAACACGCTGATTCAATTTCTTCAGGCTCAATTAATTCTTTTAAGTTTTTATGGGAAAAATCCAGACAAATTCCTTCTGTGTAAAACATAGACAAAGGCATGGTATCTATTGATTGCCCTTCATATTGTTTTGCCATATGATTTATAGCATCAACGTGCGTCCCGGTGTGCTCGCCTAATTCTAACTTATGTACGGCTGGTGTTTTCTTTTCTGGGTTTTTAATTCCACTCCATTCTTCATGAGAATTATGTATGGTCATTTTAACCTGTGGTAGATCTTTAAAAACCGGCATTCCTTCATAAATCTCCTGACTCAAATCAATAATATCTATCATTTTAGTTTTTTATGTAATGCCCATCTTTGCTTTAACAATGAGCTTAACAAATAAGCTTTATTTCCAGTTCATATAGAGCATATCCTTTCGCCCAGAAATCTTTTTTCACTTTAATTAATTGAAAACCTAGTTTTTCATAAAATTTAAAGACCAGTTGAGAGGTTCTAACCTAGGTTGACACTAGCAGTAGGGTTAATTACTTTATTCTTTTTGCTATAAACGGATCACTAGCTGGTCTTTAGCTTTGCGTAAATATCAACACTTACAAATTGACCGTTTTTTACTTCGCACTCTTTCATCGTTCCTTCGTGCTGAAAATCGAGTTTTGCCATAGCCTTTTTACAGTTTTTATTATCGGTATTTACAAAACCTTCTATGCGATGAATTCCAAGTTTTTCAAAACCGTAACTGCAAATTAATGGCATTACTTCTGTCATAATTCCCTTACCCCAAAAATCAGGCATTAACCAAAGTCCGATCTCTGCCTTTTTATGTTCTATAGATAAATCATTTAAACCGCCAGCTCCATAGAATATATTATTAGGAGAGCAAATTGCCCACCAAAATTGCTTGGAACCAGCAAACCAGTCCATTTGCTCTTTTGTAGCTTCCAGACTTTCAAAGCTTACCCCGTAATGTTTGATTACCTCCAGATTGGAAAGCCCTTTATAGATGTTCACAAGATCAGATGATCTTATCGCTCTTAGTAAAAGTCGGTCGGTTTTTATGCTTGCAATTTCCTTCAAATTGTAAATTTAGATTTGGATTATTTTCAGCCTGAACAAACAATTATTAACTCTATATAATCCTTTTATATTCTATACGTTTGCGCTGTTATTTTCAAGCAAAATCGTCGAGAATATCTACACATGAACATTCAAATCCCCGAGTAGTGGTTAATTGTTTCTCGGTACCAATTTATCAAAAAAAGGATCAAGGTTTTCATGAACAAATAATTCATTTTCAAATACAGTATTTAGTTATGGTAGAATTTTCCAGTCTTTATGCTCTAATTTTATTTTTTCCTGTGTCCAAAGGTCTCCGGTTATCGCAAACGAAAAGAGATTGATTATCTCTTTTTTTCAAGGGTTAATTACTTTTTCTACCACACTATTTCCGGATAATTATCATAACCTATTTCGTGCACTTCACATTTTAAAGCCTTAGCACTACTTTCCATATCAGATTTCCACATTTTATATGCTGGGGAAAATGGGGAGTATGCAATTAATAAATTAGGTATCCCTCTAAATCTTCTTTTCCCCGGGGTCTTGCCTAAATATTCTATATTAATACCCTGAAGTACTAAAAAAACCAGGTAATTATGTATATCAATTTTTTGCCCTATAAAATGTTGAATCTGCTGTGCACCTTGCGGATCGTAATCAAACAAAGCCTTTTTACAGCTATGTTCCAAAATATAAAGATTAGCTTGATCTATTCCATCTAATACTGCATATCCAGCATTATAGCGAAGAACAGAAATTAAATAAAGTAAATCTGTCCATAAATATTTAAAGCCAAAATATTCAACCTTGTTTTCAGAATCAAAAATAAATTTTTCTTTCATCCTTGAATACTGGAATGCTTTGCGAACCTCATAAGCAAAGCCCATTATTATATCTGACTGTCCCTTTTCTTCTTTTTTGTATTCATTTAGTCTTTCTCCTATTTTGTGAATGGTTTCATAAAGACTCGTTAAGTCACCGTAATCCCCCCACAATTCGATTCCTGTACCTTTCTTCGTTGGGTTACTTTGAAGCATATAAAAAGCATTTTAATTTTATATTCATCTTTCAAATATCACTTTTAAATCAAGGAATTCCCCTCCATATCTAGAAAGGCTACCTTTTTTAGTTACCTATTAATTAGTTCAATTCTTTATCGGCGAGCAAATTCTTAAAGAAATCTGCTACTTTTGAAGCTCCTTTTTTCCCACCATCATCAATATTTGATAAAATAACTACTGTATAATCATCTTCCATAAAATCCATTAATTCACAATGGATTCCATACCATCCGCCGCTGTGACCAATTATAGTTTGGTTGTATCTATTATCAATATCTATCCCATATCCTAGATAGGTGTTATATCCCTTTACTTTTGGCTCCAACATCAAATCTGTTGTTTCCTTATTTAATAATTTATGATTTCTCAGCGCTTTCGAGAACTTAAATAAATCTTCTGTTGTAGAATAGTAGAATCCAGCGGGGGATGCTTTCGTTAAGTAATACTCATTTTTCTTTAAAGCTTTATTTTGACCAAATTGTGAAGTATATCCGCTTGCTTTATTTTTAACGATAGAGTCTACTTGGATTTCTGATGTTGCCATCATATCTGAGGGTTCAAGAATATGCTTCCTTATATAATCATAATAATTTTCTCCGGAAACTTTCTCAACTATTAAACCTAGAACCACGAATCCAGTGCCGCTATAGTCATATCTAGTTCCTGGTTTAGATAGTAACGTGTCATTTACAAATAGCGGAACGAAGTCAGAAATTTCTTCATATTCTAAATGCCTGATTTTATCTAAATCAGTAACATAGAAATTGTTGAATCCCGAAGTATGTGTTAAGAGTTGATGGACTGTAACGGAATTCCTAACAGTCTTATTTGGGTAATCTGGTAGATACTCCCCTATTGGTTTCTTAAGCGCTATTTTCCCCTGCTCATAAAGTTGTAAAGCTGCCACAGCGGTAAACATTTTTGTGATGGAAGCTATATTAAATTTAGTATCAGTTTTGTTTTCGGCATCGTATTCTATACTTGAAAATCCATAAGCCCTTTCGGCAATTATTTTATCCTTTTGAGCTACTAGTATTGCTCCTGAAAAATCTGAATCATCAACGCTATCTAAATAATTTTTAATTTGAGAATTGGTAGATTGAGAATATGTAGAAGTAAATATTAAGGTAAATAGCAGTAGAATTTTAACTTTCATTGAAATTAAATTTTGATAAAAATAGTGTACAACGCTAACTGTTTTCAGATAGCTCTATTTGGTACACGGACTTTCCGGCTTAATCATTTTCTTTCTTGCTTTCTAAAATTGAACTTTTTCGGCAAAACCCGCTGTTTTCTATAACCGACATAGCTGCTGTCTTTTATGCTTTAAGTGATTCCAGCAAATCTATTTTTTTGATTATGTGTTCCAAACTAAAAGAATTAGAATTATAATTTGCTCTTTCTATATTTATTATTGTAAAGAGAAATTCTGAATCATAGTCCTTTCCAAACATTGAATGAATGAGTAGTTTTTTGTCCTTATCCTCAAAACTTTCTCCCCGGTCATATAGTTCTCTTTTTTCGTGATGTTCATATTTGAAATTATTATAGAACATCAAAAAATAAACTTCAATAAACATAATCTCTCTTCGATTTCTATCTGTAACAGAGTCTGCAAACAAATTAAATAATTCATTTTGTAATTCTGAAAATGAAAGTTTCTTACTAATTATTTTTTGATAAAATTCATCCTTGAGAATTTTAATATAGATCAAGACTAAATAAACTGAAGGATAAACATAATTATTGAAAGTATATGTTCTAAGGGACAACCTTGACAAAATTAAAATTCGTTCTTGTTGACGAAGAACAATATTCGAATTATTAAATAGGAGTCGACACGTATTTAAAAATCTTTCTTTGTCATCAACTAGTTCTCGATACTTTTTTCTTTCTGGGGATTGGAAAAACTCATCAAAATTCAATTTGTCAATTAGGTATTTATAAAATAAATCGTTTGGAGGTCTAGGAATCGAATATTCTACATCAATAAATCTTCTTAAATATTCATCCGAATTTATTCTATCACTCCCGTAAACTCCTCTAATAGCATTTCCTAATTGTTTTTTATCAATTGAAAGTACGAATACGATATTGGGTACAGAGAAAAAGTGTTTGATTTGCTCCAAGATACTAACGGCATAATTGGGGCGACATCTATCTAACTCATCAATTATGAATATTATAGGTTTTCCATTATTACTGTCCGCAATAAATTTTGCTAGACTTTTTTTGAAGTTCGATATTCCTACTTTTTTCTTTTGGTAGTTATTTACATCATTTTCGAAAATATCTGCTAAACCTTTGGAGGCATTGACAATTATGTCTTTTATTCCTTTCGTATCAACGACATATTTATCGACTAATGCTTGTGCCAAAACGGGTGCTATATGAGTAGTTAGAATCGAAGCATTTTTAAGTGCTTTCTGAAATTTCGGTTCAGTTTCTTTGTTTGTAAGAGTTTTCAACTCTCCCATCAAAGCAGTTAATGGATTATCCTCAAAATCATTTTCCCAAGCATTGAAATAAACTGTTTGAAATTTTTTATCTATCAATGCTTGCTGCCACATCTTTACGAAGGTAGTTTTTCCTTCACCCCACCTGTTATTAATTGCTAGTACAAACCCGTCATAGTAGCTACTAACAATTTCTGTTAAAACATCGGAATATTTCTCTCTTTCTAATTTACAATTTTCGAATGGTTTTCCAGGTTCGATTTCTAAAACAGGATTTCTCAGACTCATATTTTTTTTGGAATTTTTCTTGAAAGCTTGCAGCTAATTCGTTTTATCCCAAACAAAATACAAATTTAATACACCTTTCACAGGAATAAACAAAGTTGGATTAAAAATAAGAATTGGGGATTATACTATTTTGGCAGATTACCTAGCTTTGAATTAACTAGTATGGCAAGCCCTACAGCAATAATAGCAACCATTGGATTTATTATATATTTTTTTGGCTTCCCTAACAGCACCGTGGCAGTCCTGGTGATATCCCAGATCCCTGCGGTTTTCTGGCGATGGAGCATTAGAACAATAGGTATCTTCGTGAACTTCGTGATCTCCATTAGACTGAGCATTGGTGTTGACATAAAATTTTTGCATAACAGTATAATTTTAAATGAATAATTCTTAAATATAAAACTATATAGCCGAAGAAATTTACGGATTTCCGTAAGAGCGAAATCTACTTAATCTTATGCCTTTTAATATCAAATTCAAAATCCAACAGTTCTTTGGGATGAACATCTAATACATGAGCAAATTTTAAAAATGTTTTAAAGGTCATATTTATTTTTCCTTGCTCGTATTTACTGATTTCTGAAACTTCTAATCCAGTATGGAAACTAAGATCCGATTGTTTTTCACCTTTTTTTTCTCTGATCTCAATAATTTTCTTACCTATTTCCTTAAGAAAATCTTTATTTATATCCATAATGAACCATTTCAAAGCAATTTCTTGTAAATGGCAAAAAATATTATTGGGATATATCCCAATTTTAAAAATAATTATTATATTTACCTCATATTATTATTTTTGCGAAACTTCTTAAAGTAAAATATTAGAAGCATTCGCTTTGAATCTCGCCGTCAAAAACTGGTAATTTATGCAACGAGATGATAAGCAAGGATGCTCACGAC
>CAXBEL010000172.1:0-9657 GCA_963974735.1 uncultured Flavobacteriaceae bacterium
TGAAAGCTATTACTGAATACATCATACAGAAGTATGTTCCTATACATAAAAACAAGGAATCATCTTTTCTATTGAAAAAAATTGGATTTATTTTTAACGAACGACTGATTAAATATGTTAAAAAGTTTAACTTTCAATCTGCGTGCAAATAAAAAGGGTTTCAAATGTAAAATTCTTGAAACCCCTTGTGATACCAGTGGAGAAGATGGGATTCGAACCCACGACCTCTTGACTGCCAGTCAAGCACTCTAGCCAACTGAGCTACATCCCCAAATTATTTTTAGGTGGGCAAATATAATTAATTTCTGCTTGAGAAAAACAAGCTATTCTGCTTCTTTCAATACCAATAATGGGATTCGGCTTTCAAAATCAACTTTTTTGATTGCCTCATCTTCCCACAGCTTAATAAAAAAACCTCTCTTACGTCTAAAGACACATATCATGTCGGGTTTATTCTCATTTAAATGCTCTAAAAGACCTTGAAAGAGCGTGGCATTTTCAGAGGATTTATAAGAGGAAACTATTTCGCCTAACGTATTATTAAACTCTGAATCTTCTTTTAAGTAATTAGGTGTTTTAACTTGTAGTAACCGTACCTCAGCCTTACTGCTTTTCTTAATATCTTTTAAGGGTTGTAAAACACGAGGGTCATTTACTATTCCGGACTTAACTGCCATCAGAATTCGGCCTATAGGTTTAAAAACATAATCGTCTGGAACGATTAAAACAGGTATTTCAGTCTTCTTTAATAGCGCTCCAGATACAGCACCTAAGAAGTTTGCCTCATTAATATCGTGATGTTTTGGGGTAAGAACTATTAGATCGACATTAGTTTTTTGATGAAATTTTCCCACTGCCTCTACCCAATCGTCACCTTCAAGTGGTTTGGAAACCAATTTTAATCCTTCTGTATCATATTTAGAAATGATAGTGTTTATCTCCTGTTCAGTAATTTTTGACACAGTTGGATTACCCTTCAACAAACCCCCGGAACGCGGCACTTCTTTAAAAAGTTTGGAAATATAAAGTTTTGCCTTGACCAAGCGAGCAAGCTCAATAACGTACTGGATATTAGTTTCAGACAAATCATTGTTACCAAGGGGAAGTAAGATATTTTTCATTTCTTAAAGTTTACCTGTAATTTCGGTGCAAAAATAGCGCATTATGATGATTAGATTGGCAAAAGCCTCAGAAATTGATGAAATATTGGCATTAACGCGTGCATGCGCAAAGCACATGATAACCAAAGGAATATATCAATGGAATGAGCATTATCCATCCCGGGAAGCATTTGAAAAAGACATTTCCCGTAATGAATTATACATTTTAGAAAATAATGATTCTGTTCTAGGAACTGTTGTCATCAGCACTTTTAAAGATGAAGAATATGTGGACATAAACTGGTTAACTCCTAGCACCTCAAAGTCAATTTATATTCACCGCCTCTCCGTTCATCCAGATTATCAAGGTAAGGGTTATGCGCAACAGTTAATGACTTTTGCAGAGAGCTACGCCAGCAAAAATGACTATAAGTCTATACGATTAGACACTTTTAGCCAAAATACGCGAAATCAACAATTTTATGAGCAAAGAGGCTATAAGCGACTTGGCAACATCTATTTTCCAAAACAGAGCGAACACCCATTCTACTGTTATGAACTGGTTTTAAATACTTAATTTCGCAGGAAGCTAAAAATTCATGACTGCTCAAAGAGCTTCTCTTTCATTTAAAAATATAAATCGTCTTGCAATTCCTGCTTTATTGACTGGTATTGCAGAACCTATTCTTTCTGCAACGGATGCTGCTGTAGTGGGCAATATAGATGTAAATGCAACTGAAGCGCTTGCTGCTGTGGGTATCGTAGGATCATTTCTTTCAGCTTTAATTTGGGTTTTAGGACAAACGAGAAGCGCATTACAAGCTATTATAGCCCAATATCTGGGAGCTGGTAAATTGGACGAAATCAAAAACCTTCCAGCACAGGCAGTTTATCTCAACATTGCACTGAGCATTCTTATTTTGGGAAGTACTTTATTTTTTATTGAAGGGATCTTCTCTCTTTATAATGCTGAAGGATTAATTCTAAAATACTGCGTAGAATATTATGGGATACGCGTATGGGGCTTTCCCTTAACGTTATTGACTTTTGCCATTTTTGGAATTTTTAGAGGTCTTCAAAATACGTTTTGGCCTATGGTCGTTGCAATCATAGGGGCTGGTCTCAATATAATTTTAGATTTTGTTTTAGTATATGGGGTGTCAGATCTAATTCCTGCTATGCACATAAGAGGAGCTGCTTATGCGAGTTTAATTGCACAAGGGGTAATGGCAGTTCTTGCACTTATATTGGTCCTGCGCAAGACCGATGTTTCTTTACGGTTAAGATTTCCGATTAATCCAGAATTATACCGTCTTATTGGGATGGCCCTCAATCTTTTTGTTAGGACCATAGCCTTAAATCTGGCGCTCTATCTGGCAAATTCTTTCGCTACAGATTATGGTGCTTCCTATATTGCAGCACAGACTATTTTAATTAATATTTGGTTGTTTTCTGCTTTCTTTATAGATGGCTATGCCGCTGCCGGAAATATACTCGCCGGTAAGTTATTGGGCGCAAGAGATTATGAAGGACTACTCAATTTGGGTAAAAAAGTAGGTCTATATGGGTTGCTTGTTGCCGTATTTTTAATGATTGTTGGTTTTATATTTTATGAACCCTTGGGCTTAATATTTAGTAAAGAGCCAGAGGTGATTGCAAGATACAGTGCCTTATTTTTTATCGTTATTCTAATGCAGCCTATTAATGCTTTGGCTTTCATATTTGACGGAATCTTTAAAGGGTTGGGCGAAATGAAGTACTTACGCAATGTTTTGTTGATTTCGACATTTTTTGGATTTGTGCCCGCTCTGTTTATTGGAGATTATTTTGGGCTAAAATTGTACGCTGTATGGATTGCTTTTACTGTGTGGATGCTTATTAGAAGCGGTGCGCTGATACTAAAATTTAGACAGAAGTTTTTGCCGAAACTTGAAGAAGGGGTCTCTGTTTAATTAAGATTAGTTAGGAGTACAGAAGCATTCTTGCTACTTTTGTTTATAATCAGATTTTAATAATGGACATTCTTCAATTTTTAAGTGGTTCTGGGCTTTTTCTTGTTCTTGCCGTTGTGCTCATAATAGTAGTGTTGTATAACAAGTTTAAAAAATGATACCTATCCTTTATTATTTATTTCAGCAGATTAGCGAAGAGGAAGAAAGTTATCCCATGGGAGCCGATCTTGAGCATTTTCTTGGTCAGTATGGGATTTATATAGGAGCAACGCTATTGGTTCTTCTTGTTCTAATTATTCTTTATATAAAAAAGCACCGTCAATCTAATGACAATGAATAAAATACGAATAACAAAACAATTCTCATTTGAGACAGGTCACGCTTTATATGGATATGATGGTAAATGCCGCAATGTTCATGGACACAGTTATAAACTTTCAGTTACGGTTATTGGAACTCCCATTAACGATAAAGAAAATGTAAAATATGGGATGGTTATAGATTTTGGCGATTTAAAGAAAATTGTAAAAGATGAAATCGTAGATGTATTTGATCATGCCACAGTTTTTAACCAAAATACACCTCATGTAGAATTGGCCAAAGAACTTTCAGACCGTGGTCATAATGTATTGCTCGTAGATTATCAACCCACAAGCGAAATGATGGTGATAGATTTTGCCGAAAAAATAAGAAATAGACTGCCATCTTCCATAACCCTTCATTCTCTTAAACTCCAGGAAACCGATACCAGTTTTGCACAATGGTTTGCCAGCGACAATTAAATCCTTCTTTAAACGGTATGAAATTGCACATTTCTAAAAATTCTATATTTACGAAATGATCAAGCCTGTTGTAAAAGCTGAAATACCTCACGGAAAAAAAATATACTTCTCCAGTGATAATCACTTGGGAGCACCTACAATTGAAGAAAGTAGGCCTCGCGAAAAGAAATTTGTGAGATGGCTGGATACTATTAAGGAAGATGCTGCGGTACTATTTTTGCTCGGTGATTTATTTGACTTTTGGTTTGAATATAAAACAGTAGTGCCTAAAGGTTTTGTGCGTGTTCTGGGCAAACTGGCAGAACTGAAGGAAATGGGTGTTGAAATTCATTTTTTTGTGGGAAACCACGATTTATGGATGCACGATTATTTTCATGAAGAACTCAATATTCCTATATACCACACTCCCCAAGTTTTTGAATTTGATCAAAAGAGATTTTTTATTGGTCATGGTGATGGATTAGGCCCAGGTGATAAAGGATATAAACGGATGAAAAAGGTTTTTAAATCGCCTTTTTTTCAGTGGATGTTTCGTTGGGTACATCCAGATATAGGTGTGCGAATCGCGCAGTATATGTCTGTTAAAAACAAATTAATATCCGGGGATGATGATCACGTATTTTTAGGAGAAGAAAATGAGTGGCTTGCAAGTTATGCCAAACGCAAATTAGAAACCGGCCATTATGATTACTTTATTTTTGGCCATCGTCACTTGCCAATGCAGATCGCAGTAGGTGAAAATTCTACGTATTATAATTTAGGAGATTGGATTTCACATTACACCTATGGTGTTTATGACGGTGAGCAATTTCAACTAAAAACCTTTGAAGATTAATTAAGGGCAAAAGCCATATACTTCTGCGTGTCCACTCGTATAATTACATTATCCAGTAATTCCTGCAATTGATACAATTCGCTACGGCTTATTGCAAGGTCTATCTTGTTTGATGGAGTTTTGAGTAATAAAGAACGGCAATCATCTTTATTTGGGCAATTTTGACAAGTGGGCTGAGCAATGCTTGCTGCTACTTGATAAGAGAATGATTTTAGCTCATCAAGGGTTAGATAAAACCCCATATCCCGGAACACAACTTGCGCTGTCAGACCATTTTCTACATTACCTTTTTCCCAGTAAAAGGCTATTCCAAAATTGTTTCTGTAAATGATATTTATATGTTTCATAACGAACGTTTGAAACAAATATAATCTTGTTTAGATTAATTCTAAATAAAAAGATGTTAAGAATTACTTATTTATCTGAAAATTGAATATTTAAAACTTAGCCGATTCAAAAATTGAAAAGTTGATTAATTTGAATAGATGAAATATGAATTTCCCAATTCGTCCTACTCTTCAGATTTTATAAAACTAATAGCCGCTCCCCCACCTTGGGCTAAATGCAATTCAAGACTATCTGAATTTGTAACAATTTTTTCTTCAATATCTATTGCCGTTGGGTTATCGTCCCAATGAGCATCTTTAGCATCTTTATAGATTATAGCTTTAAACGTTTCACCTGTTGGAAGAAAATCTAAGCTGATGGATAAATCCCTTGAATTCTCATCTGTGATACTTCCTAAAAACCAATTTCCAGTATTCCGTTCTTCCCGGGCAATAGTTACATAATCCCCTACTTCCCCATTAAGAACCTTACTTTGTTTCCAGTCTACTCCTACATCTCTAATAAATTGAAAGGCGGGTTGGCGCTCATAATGCTCTGGTAAATCGGGTACCATTTGTATGGGACTATAAATAATTACATAAAGTGCAAGTTGTTGAGCAAGAGTCGTGTTAACCTGATTGTTCGGTTTATACTTATCAAATTTAATATTGAAGATTCCCGGAGTAAAATCTATGGGTCCTCCAAGCATACGTGTAAAAGCTATAATAGGTAAATGCTCCGGTGGATTGCCTCCATCACTCGCCCAGGCATTAAACTCTTGCCCTCGCAACCCCTCTCGCGAAATGATATTAGGATAGGTTCTTCTTAATCCCGTAGCTTTTATAGGTTCATGTGCATTTACTGCAACCTCATACTCTGCTCCTTTAAAAGCCGCATTGTTATACTGATTAACCATCCACTGACCATGATGATATTCACCTTTAGGAATTATTTTACCCACATAGCCAGATTTTACAGAATGAATGCCCAAGCTTTTCATTAACGCATAAGCGGTATCCAATTGCTTTGCATAAGTTCTTGGCGCAGCCGAAGTCTCATGGTGCATAATCAAATCTACATTATGCTCTTTCCCATACCGTACGACTTCTTCAAGATCATAATCAGGATAAGGTGTAATAAAATCAAAAACACCTTCCCGGTCTTCAAAACCAATCCAATGTTCCCATCCTGTATTCCAACCTTCTACAAGTATTCCTTTTATTCCATTTTTTGAAGCGAAATCAATATAATACTTTGCATTTTCTGTGGTTGCCCCATGTTTTCCATGAGGTTTTGCATCTGTTGTAAAGCTATTCATATCCTGCTCGCCGCTCATGTCCCAAGTAGATTTGCCTAGATGCATTTCCCACCAAATGCCCACATATTTCATAGGTTTAAACCAAGAGACATCACCAAGTTTATTGGGCTCGTTCAGATTAACAATGAGCTTAGACTCAATTAATCCTCCTGCATTATCTGATATTTGAATACTCCTCCAGGGAGTTTCAAAAGGAACGCTTCTTTTAACTTTATAATCTTGATTTTCTGAACCTACCAGATTACTTTGAAGTAACAAATTGTCTGTATCCACTTTAAGAGTCATCCCGGCGTAATCAAGAAGTGCAGCTTCATGAAAACTTAAATGTATACCATTTTTAGCCCGCATGGTAACGGGAGTATTTACAGCATTTTCTGGAATATAAGTTTGGGCAAGATCTGGATGATTTCTTTTACTTATAGCATCAATTTCTGAAACTTTAGAAGTATTATATAATTGCTCGTATATGTCCCAATCTCCAGGTTGCCACCAGGCCATATGGTCTGCGGTAAGTTGCAATTGAGTGTTTTCATTGGTTATTAAAACAGTATCCAGACTTTCCTGTTTAGGGAATTCATATCTAAACCCTATCCCGTCATCATAAGCCCGAAATGTTAGATTCAATTTTCTATTTAAATCTGTGCTTTCCTCAAGATATATTTTAAGTTCATTGTAATGATTACGAACTTCCAGTTGCTCCCCCCAAGGCATATCCCAGGTTTCATCTTTTGATGATTCCTCGGTTTTTATAATTTTAAAATCAGTAGCTAAACTTGGCGCATCTTTAAGGTCAAAACCAAGAGAAGAAGAATCAATAATTATTTCATTCTTATAAGAAACAGTGTAAGACGGTTTTCCTTCCTGTCCTAAGAAAAAATTAATTTTCACATTATTTTCTGGTGATTCTACTTGGGCATTTTGCTTTTCCCCTTCAGAGGAGTTGCAGGATATTACAAATGCAAAAAGAACCATTAATTTTAAAAACCTCATAATTATGTGTTATTTGACATAAATATAGGGACAATAAAATCAAAACGCCTGTTATTACTGAATATCTCGAAGCTTTAGCTGAAGCGAAACGCTTCCATTCCATTCATTTGTATCTAAAGAATAAACTGCGCTAAAAGGCTTTTGATTTTCTATAAGATGACATTTTTCACCAAGATTAAAACCTATAGCACCTATAGCAGGATTAGGATGTCGACCTGGGATTCCATGTTGGGTTACCGTACATTTAAGATGGGTGTCATCTGTACCTACACATTTTCCATAACCTGTGTCTTTAAGATCTGTGCTCATAAACACGGGGGTCATATTACCCGGTCCAAAAGGAGCGAATTGTTTTAAAATTCTATAAAACTTGGGGTTAATCTCGCTTAGTTCCAGTTCCAAATCCACGCTTATTTCTGGGATAAGCAACCGCTCATCAATTGTTGTGGAAACGACTTCTTCGAACTTGTTTTTAAAATTTTCAAAATCCTTCTCAAACAAAGTTAAGCCTGCAGCATATTTATGTCCACCAAACTGTTCTATATGCTCAGCGCAACCCTCTAAAGCTTCGTAAACATCAAATCCTTTTACAGAACGAGCACTAGCCGCCAGCTTCTCCCCACTTTGTGTAAAAACCAAAGTTGGTCGATAATAAGTTTCAATAAGACGGGAGGCGACAATACCTATCACGCCTTTATGCCAATCCTCCTGATAAACAACAGTAGTTTTACGCTCCTGTTCTTTTTTATCCAGAATTTGTTGGAGCGCCTGCTCCGTGATTGACTTATCCAGATCTTTTCGTTCGGTATTAAAAGATTCTATTTCGCTGGCCATTTTCATAGCAATTTCCTTATCATTTTCCTTTAATAAATCTACAGCGTGCAGACCATGTCTTATGCGGCCCGCAGCATTAATTCTAGGTGCAATTATAAAAACGACATCGGTAATTGTGAGTTGATCTTTTTTTACATTTTCAATTAGAGCCTGTATCCCTATGCGCGGCAAAGTATTTATTACCTCCAGTCCAAAATAAGCCAAAACCCTATTTTCTCCTGTAATGGGAACAATATCTGCGCCTATGGCCGTTGCTACCAGATCGAGATAAGGAACAAGTGTGTGCACAGGAATTCCTTGTTTTTGAGCGATCGCCTGTATAAGTTTAAAACCTACTCCGCAACCACAAAGCTCGTCATAGGGATAATTACAATCTTCTCTTTTAGGGTCCAGAACTGCGATTGCTTCTGGAATTGAGGAACCCGGGCGGTGGTGGTCACAAATGATAAAATCTATTCCTTTTTCAGTTGCATAAGCCACCTTGTCAATAGCTTTAATGCCGCAATCCAAAGCTATTATTAAAGAAATATCATTGTCATGTGCATAGTCAATACCTTTATAAGAAACCCCATATCCTTCTCCATAGCGATCTGGAATATAGGTTGCTACATTAGGATAACGAGAAAGCAAATAACTGCTCATTAACGCCACGCTTGTGGTGCCATCTACATCGTAATCTCCATAAACCATTATATTTTCACCAGCGGCAATTGCTTTTTCAATCCGGGACACAGCTTTGTCCATATCCTTCATTAAAAAAGGATCGTGCAAATCATTTAGAGTTGGTCTAAAGAATTTTTTCGCCTGTTCATACGTATCTATTCCACGTTGAATTAAGAGGCTGGCAACAGTCTTGGGAACACCTAACTGTTTTGCAAGATCAACGGTTGTTTCTTCTTGAGGAATGGGTTTGAGACTCCAGCGCATACTAGGATATTAATTGCCCAATTTACAACCCGTATAGAGTTCAAACAACTTCTTTTTAAAAAAAGGAAACTTATATTTGAATCTAAATACAATTCAAAAAATTAATTATGCCTCTCGTAACCCCATTAGCTTCTGAGCACGATCCAGAAACAAAAGAACTTGCTGAATTCTTTAATGAAACACTTGGTTTTTGTCCCAATTCCGTATTAACCATGCAGCGCAGGCCTGCTATCTCAAAAGCTTTTATAAATCTGAATAAAGCAGTGATGGCAAATGAAGGTAAGGTGACTTCTGCATTAAAACGTTTGATCGCGTGGGTAAGCAGTAATGCAACAGGCTGCCGCTATTGCCAGGCTCATGCGATTAGGGCTGCAGAACGATATGGCGCAGAACAGGAAAAACTGGATAACATTTGGGAGTATAGAACACATCCTTGTTTTAGCGAAGCAGAACGGGTAGCACTTGATTTTTCACTTGCAGCAAGTCAAATACCAAATGCAGTTGATGCTAAAATAAAGGAGCGTTTGTATGAACATTGGAACGAAGGCGAGATAGTAGAAATGCTTGGCGTGATTTCTTTATTTGGATATTT
>CAXBEL010000173.1:0-9638 GCA_963974735.1 uncultured Flavobacteriaceae bacterium
GGAGGCGCGTACTTTATTGGGAAAAACTTCTGAAATAAAAACCCAGATCACAGCGCCTTGTGAAAAGGCAAAACTCGCTATGAAAAACAAGATAGGGACAATTAAAAAAGAACCTCCTTGTTCCGGGTTGTTTAAGAAATAGGTAGTCACAAGTAAGCTTAAAATCATACCCACAGACCCAAGAATCATCAATTTACGCCTTCCTACTTTGTCGATATAGACCATCGCCAGAATTGTAAAGAGCATATTGACCAAACCCACCGAGGCTGCTTGCAAAAATGCACTGTCTTTTGCGATACCCGCTGTTTCAAAAATGCGGGGGGCATAATACATAATAGCATTAATTCCCGAAAACTGATTAAAGGTTGCCATTAAAAAGACCAGAATCATCGGTTTAAAATACTTACGTTGAAAAAGACTTTCCTTTTTTACTTTTTGCTGAAGCGAAGCTTTAATATTTTGGAGCGTGGTTTCTGGTTTCTCATCGCCTAATTCCCTTAAAATTATAAGGCCTTCATCAAACCGTTTTCTTAAAATTAACCAGCGAGGGCTTTTAGGAATTAAAAATATAAGGCCAAAAAATATAAAGGCAGGAATAGCTTCCACACCTAACATCCACCTCCAGGAATCTAGAGTAATGTAAATTTTTAAAAAATAATTGGACAAAAAAGCCAAAAGAATTCCAAATACAATACTAAACTGAAAAAGACCAACCAATCTTCCACGATAGGTAGAAGGGGATATTTCTGAAATATACATAGGAGCAATTACTGAAGATGCACCTACGCCCAGACCTCCCAGAAAACGCCAGAATATAAACCAGTACCAGTCATTAGTAAATCCACAACCTAAGGCGGAGAGACCAAAGAAAAGGCCGATGAACAATAAGGATTTTTTTCTCCCTAATTGCTGTGCAGGTAAAAAGGCAAGTAAAGCCCCTATAATTGTTCCTATTAATGCGATAGAATTAGTAAATCCGTGGGCAAAATTATCTAATTCAAAATAAGCCTTTAAACCTTGTTCTGCTCCGGAGATTACTGCGGTATCAAATCCAAAGAGCAATCCTCCGAGGCTGGATACAACAGCCCCGACTATTAATTTCTTTTTTAAATGCATAGGATATTCTGGGGGTTATTTTGTTTCAGCGGTTGCCATCCCCACCATACTATCTGCGGTACCGTAGTAGAGGTACCATTTATCTTTAAAATATACCATACCTTCTACAAATGTGGTTCCGTCTTTATATTGTCCAGACTTTTCAAAAGGAAGTTCTGGCTTAATAAAAGGTTTGTCACTACGATCCAGTAATTTCCATGGCTCGTTGGCATCAAACAAGGCCTGGCCGCTGGTGTATACACGATTACCCAAATCTTTTATGCCTATGTTTTGGGAATTTCCAGCATTGTATAAAACTACAATCCCATCTTCGGTGAGGATCGGTGGAGCGCCTGCTTCAACTAACCAGGAATCAAAATACCCTGGACGTGGATTTAAAACGGGAGCCAGATTACCTGCGTAATCTTCTAAAGGTTCCCAATTAATCAGATCTGTAGAAGTAGCCATCCAGATATGGGGTACCCCAAAATACATATAATATTTACCATTAATCTTGGTCGCCACCAGTTTTCCATCTTTTAGTTTGGTCACAATAGCTCCAGACTTGGTGTCCAAATTATGATATTTCCCATCCTTAAAATCCTGAAATACAGGACCATGTTTAGTCCATGTTTTTAAGTCTGGAGAGGTAGCAAGTGCCAAACGAGGAATCTTTCGGTTCCATTGAGTATATGTAAGTACATAGGTACCGTCCTCACTTTCTACAATGCGCGGATCTTCTGTGCCTCCCGTCCATTCAAATTCCTTTTGGTCATCATTATCCGGATAAAATATAGGCTCTTTTGCCCGTTGATAGGTTATTCCATCTGCTGAAGTGGCCAAACCTATTCGGGATGTGTGCCCTCCTATAGTATCTGTATGACGATCCTGTTCAGCACGATATAAAACTTTTATTTCACCATCCTTTACAATTGCTGCTGGATTAAACGTAGCCATAGATTGCCAGTTTACTTCTTTGCTGCTCATGGGATCATTAAAAAAAGTCGTAGTATCCTTTTCTATAATGGGTTTTGCATTTTCCGGTCTTTCAAAAGGTCCCAACATCCAGGGTTTTTCCGTTCCGCTTACTGCATAGCTTCGGGTATCGGCTTTTTCAATTTCCTGATTGGGAATGGAATGGCAAGCCAAACAAAGTCCTAATAAAGCTGATATTATATATTTTGATTTAAAATTTATCATAATTATTCTTTAAGCCTGTTTTTTTAATATCCCGGGTTTTGTTCTATTTGACCTCCAGAGCGATCTATCTCGCCTTGAGGGATAGGATATAAATAATTATTTTCTTGAAAATTTTTACCCAAATCTGGAAGTACTTCATTTGCAATTCCCCATCGTTTAAGGTCGTTGAATCTTTGGGATTCAAGTCCAAGTTCTACTCGTCTCTCGTGATACAAAGCATCAAGGGCATCGCTTTTGGATAAACCGGTTTCTTCATAATCTGGTAGGGCAGAAGGAGGCGGAGTGGTACCATCTATAGTAGGAGTATTTCTTGCGCGCTGACGAATCTGATCTACAATTTGTAATCCTGTCTCTATATCACCAGTTTGTATTAATGCTTCAGCTTTCCATAAAAGAACATCTGCATAACGTATATACACTTTATTTCCTGGAGAATCCTCGTTCCCCTTATAGTTGCCATCTGTAGTTCCTAATAGCTTATTTATCTGTTGCGCATCTACTTCAACTGTATATTCAAGCCGGGGATCGTTAGCCTCAAAACTACTTATAAAATCTTCAGATGGAGCAACAAATCCCCATCCCATCAACGCCGCCAATCCATTTCCCTTAGGTGGGTTTATTGCAGAAACATGATTGTATGCAAAAATAACTTCATTTTCCTGAAATTCCATATTCGTATTAAAAGCATCAAAGTAGTTATCGTTCAGGGCATAAAAATTGTACGTCTGCAAATCGTTTATCTTATTTATTACGGCGGCCCAGTCTTCTTGAAATAATGCAACTTTTGCCTGTAAAGCAATCGCTGCGCCTATAGAAGCTCTCCAGGGTTCTGTACTTGAGGAGTATTTTTGTGCGGGAAGAAGTTCTACGGCTTGAGCCAAATCAGCATTGATTTGTGTCCAAACTTCTTCTTCGCTGCTGCGATTGGCTACTTCATAAGCATCAGCAAAATCTTCAAGTGGTTGAGTAAGCAGAGGTACCCCTCCAAAGTTATTTACCAAATCAAAATAATAAAAGGCCCGAAGAAAATAAACTTCACCCAATAATCGTTCACGAGTGGCGGAATCCATTCCGGTGGTATTAATCACTTCTTCATTGGTCAGTGTACTTATTGCTTGATTAACTCTTGAAATACCTTCATAATCATAACTCCAAATACCATTGAAAGCACCATTCATTGAGGTGAAATTAAAAGCGGCGATCTCATCCATCCAAGCCTGATCTCCATCAGGATTCCATTTTTTATTCATATCTCCCGCAGCAATATCTTGGAGAATAAAGTCATTTCTCAAAACCTTTCCACCGTTCCAGTCCCATTCTCCTATTATATTTAGGGTATTACTTAACATTTGGTAGGATGAATTAACAGAAGATGTAATTGCAGCCGTTGTAGGTTCTGTATTTATTTGATCTTGCGTAATAAGACCAATTGGTTCTTCATCTAGATACTTTTCGCAGCTTACAATTCCCAAGCAGAAAACGATTGTAAAAATTCTTAATATGTGATTTTTCATAACTGAAATTTTTTGATTTTTAGAAATTTGCATTTACTCCAAATAAAACTGTTACAGATTGTGGATAGGTTCCATAATCTATTAAATCTGTTGATTCGGGATCAAGACCTGAATAGTTGGTGAAGGTGAGTAGATTCTGTCCGGATGCATATAAGCGGATACTTCCTATTTTTTCCAGATCAAAAGTATATCCCAATTCCACATTTTTAAGTCGCAGGTACGAAGCGTCTTCTACAAATATATCAGACACCTTGCTACTGCCATTGTCTGTAAAACTTACTCTGGGGATACTATTTGTAGAGCCTTCACCATCCCACGCGCCTAAGACACGATCTGTATAATTAAAAGGGCGGGTATCATAATCAATGATCTTTTTCAAGTCGTTATAACGATCCACACCTCCCACACCTTGGAACAAGAAGCTAAAGTCAAAAGCTTTATAATTCATAGAAACGTTCATTCCATACGTTAATTTAGGATTGGGATTTCCTATAAAATCCCGATCATTATCATTGATGATTCCATTACCGTCTAAATCTTTAAACTTGATATCTCCCGGTACTTGAGGAGGATTTACAGTACCATATAAATGATCTGCAACTTCTCCTTCATTTTGATAGATTCCTTCCTGAACAAAGCCGTAATATGCATTTAAAGGATGGCCTGCCTGAGTGCGTGTTACACTTCCCGTAAGATATGGGAGGTTTGGGTGCAGAGAGTTTACCTCATTTTTTAAAGTAGCTATATTTCCGCTAACCTGAAATTTTACAGGATTATCATAATTTCGGTAGGATAATGCAAATTCAAATCCACTATTACTTACTTCTCCAGAATTAAGATACGTTGCAGATACATCACCTACTAATTGAGGAAGGGAGATAGGCAGCAAAATATCTGACGTGGTTTTTTCAAAATAATCCACACTTCCCGAAAGTCTATTTTTATACAAACCAAAATCAATACCTATATTACTTTGAGTGGTGGTTTCCCATTTTAGATTTGGATTACCATATCGGCTTATCAAGTAGCGATCTGCATCGCGGCGGTATAAGGTAAGGTAAGCATAATTGGGGATTTCCTGATTACCCAATTCTCCCCAACTTGCACGCAATTTTAATTGGGTTAGCCAATCCAGGTCACTCATAAAATCTTCTTTAGATAAGGTCCACCCGGCAGAAACAGATGGGAAATATCCCCATTGATTATCTTTTGAAAAGCGTGAAGAAGCATCAGCTCTTATATTGGCCGTTAGTAAATATTTATCTTGGTAAGAATACGTTGCAGAACCAAAATAAGAAAATAAAGCCCATTCTTCGGCGAGACCACCATTCCAGATGTCTTGTTCGGTACCGCCAAAATCAAGGTATCTAAAGTTAGGCTCTGTGTAATCAAAACGCTGTCTTGAAGCATTGATGCCTGAAGAATTATTTTTAATAAATTCTATCCCGGCAAGCGCGCTTATAGCATGTTCTCCAAAGTCTTTATCATAAGTGAAACTGTTGTTCCAGGTAAAAGTCATATTCTGACCTCTGGATTCCGTCAGGCTGGTAGGACGGTTTTGTCGCCCTAGACCACTATCGATTTCAGAACCTTGTCCATCATCATCCCCATAATTTGGGTTGAAAGCTTTTTGATGAACAAAATTAATATCGGCTCCAAAATTGGTGCGGAATTTCAGCGAATTATCTTCTAAAAATTGATATTCAGCAAAAACATTTCCGAAGGTCTTAAAGGTCTCGGTCGTGTTGTCTGTAAAATAGGCGAGGGCAATCGGGTTTTGCGAATACTCATATTTGTTGCTTTCATAATTATCTGGATCTATATAGAAAGGTAGATCTGTAAAGGGATCTTCTTCTGTGTATGTAGGATCCGACGGATCTTTAAAAACCGGAATAATCGGAGGACGCAAAAAGGCGTGGCGTATTATTCCAGGAGCATCTCCACGAGAAGAAATTTGATCTTGTTCCTGGTAGGAAATTTGAATATTAGTACCAACCTTCAGTCTGTCTGTAATATTAGAATTGATATTAGCCCGTAAGTTGAGTCTTGTGAATTTATCGTTGTCGTAAACCACAATCCCGTTTTGACCATAATAACCAGCACTTAAGAAAAAGTTTGTTTTGTCTGTCCCACCCGAAGTAGAAAGCTGAACATTATGAGTTTGTCCCAATTCAAACAATTCATCCAGGTAATCTACATTAGCGAAGTCTGAACGACCTATGTCTGCAGTATACGGGTTTGTCCCAGAATATCCAGCATTGTTCCAAGCCTGTTCTATTGTAGCCATGTATTGGTCTGCGTTAAGCATAGTAGGCAGGTTAGCAACTTTTTGAATTCCGCCAAAATAATCCAGATGTATTCCGCTTCTGTTCGAACCATTTTTTGTTTCAATAACAATAACACCACCTGCAGCACGAGATCCATATATAGATGCCGCTGCAGCATCCTTTAACACAGACATCGATTGAATATCTGAAGGATTTAAAAATGAGATTTCCCTACTCGGAATTCCATCGATAACATAAAGCGGATTGTTGTTTCCTATTGTTCCATTACCACGTATTCGCACTTCAACATCTTCTCCAGGCGCACCCGTACTTTGTGTTATACTCACACCCGCTACCTGGCCTTGAAGAGCCTGCGTCACACCAGGAACCCTGCGTGATTCCAAGTCGTCAATATTTACCGAGGACACAGCACCCGTTATGGTGGATTCCTTTTGAGATTTATATCCTACTACAATTAACTCGTCAAGTTCAGAAATTGCTTCCTGGATAACAAGATCAAGGGTAGTGTTTTGACCCACAACTATTTCTTGGGTTTCAAACCCTACATAGGAGAAAACAAGTACGGCATTTGAATCAGATACATCGATTGAGTAGTTCCCATCGAAATCGGTTACTGTTCCGTTATTAGTTCCTTTCTCAACAATAGATACACCCACTACAGGTTGATTATCTGTGTTGGCCGTCACTGTTCCAGTAATTTGAATACCTTGATTAAAATAAGTAGTATTAATCCCTGTTTCTGCTGCAAAAATTGAGTTAGAAAAAAATGAGCATAGAGTCAGTGCGAGCACTGCAAATTTGAGTTTTTTAGATTTTAAAGTGATCATACAATTGGAGTTAATTAATCTAATGGTAAATAAATGTAATGGGATTAAATAATTTTGTAAAACGATTTAGTAAAACGTTTTACAAAAGAATTAAAAAAATAAGTAATCCCCTGATTTATTATTTAGTAAAACGTTTTACATAAGTGCTAATTTATAGATGTTATTTTAATTTACCAAATTAAATTTTGTTAAGTAAAGTTTAGCAACAAAAATATTCTTAATTATATGATTGGGTCTAATCTCTTTTGGGAAGATTCCCTAATTATCAATTTACCTGGTAATATTTTTTGGTAAGGATCAACTTTTCCTTTTTTAGATTTTAACAACTGGAGAGTCCCATTAATTAGTTCAGTGGCAAGATCAGGTACTGGCTGTGAGAGCACAGTTATAGCAGGGGAGTGCAGTTCAAAAAGATCTCTGTCATCAAAGGTAATTACCGCAATTTCTTCGGGTATTTTTTTATCAAGCTCCTTTAAGACTTTTAATCCATTAATAGCGAGTCCATTTGTAGCATATAATAAGCCATCTATTTTGGGATGCGCTTTAATAAACTCTTTAAATAGTTTTTTTCCTTTATCAGAATTTACGTGTTGAAAAGGCAAAAACAGGGCCAGAGGTTCTGCTTGGTGGTTTGCGACAGCATGTTGGTAACCGCCGTTTCGCTCAATCATGCAGCTGAAATCGGAATCTAAACCAATATAAGCAATTTGCTGACAGTTTTGTTTTATAAGATATTCGGTTGCAGATTTGGCGCCATTATAATTATCCAATACCACGAAATTATGATTCAGCATTTTATAACGCCGATCAAATAACATCACTACTTCGTTTTGCTGTGATATTAGATCTTGGATTGCATTTTGAAAGCCCTCGGGAGGAGTAATGATAAAGGCATCTACCTGTCTGTCCTGAAAAAGGGAGATAAGTTCCAGAGCTCTTTTTTTATTATTCTCGGTACTGCAATAAATTATTTTATAACCCGCTTTATAGGCAATTTCTTCCATTTCTTTTGCTACAGCAGAAAAGAAAGGATCAGAAATATCTTCTGCCATGAAAACAATGGTTTTTGTTTTTCCTGTACGTAGGGTTTGAGCAGAAGAATTGGGTTTATATCCAACTTCTTGTATATAATCTTCCACCTTTTTGATCACTTCATCGCTAATGCGACCTTTTGCTTTTTTATTAATAATAAAAGAGATGGTCGTTATCGATATCCCGAGTTCTTTAGATATGTCTTTAATAGATATGCGTTGTTTTTTCATCATAGGTTTATAACCAAAACTAATTTAGATTATCCAAGGATGCTAAAGCAAAAGCGTATGCGCCTAAAAAAATTGCTTGGCTAGTTCCTAATCTGGAAATTCCAATTGGAATACGTTTTTCAGAATTATATTCGATTTTCTCATGTTTAAAAGGAATGCTTAGTTCTTTTTTATTCCATTCAAAAAAATCTTGATTTTGATATTCATCTTCCAGGTTAAAAACTTTTGATAATAGTCTAGGGATTCTATCTCCATCCTGATTTTTAATTGTCCCGTTTAAATGTTTTAAGAGGTGGGGTAAAATGAGTTGTGAAGCACCAGAAATACCACCCCCTATTACGACAGCGCCATCTATTAGGGTAAGAGCGTGAGCTAAAGATTCTGCAATTACCAGCGCTGTCTGCTCAAAAGCTTTTATTGCTGCTTCAGAATTACCCTCTTTTTCGCCTTGGGCAATATCAAAAATTTCTTTAGGTGAAAACGTTTGTGTAGTATTTGCGAGTTGACTGTATTTTTTTTGTATAGCTCGGATACTTACCCCTTCTTCAGCCATGTGCTCTGGATTTTTATAATTTCGGGTAAGCCAAATTTCCCCCGCAGCAGAATTGTCCCCATCACACAACTGGTTATTGACTACGATGCCACATCCAAAGCCCGTACCCAATGTAATTCCGATGAGGTTTTTATAATTTTTATTAATGTTCTTATCTCGTAGTTGGGCATTGATTTCGGGTAAAAAACCTCCCATGGCTTCTCCATAGGCAAAAAGGTTACCGTCATTATTGATGAAAGTAGGGAGCCCAAATATATCTTGCAACATAGGCCCCATAGGAATGCCCCCCCTAAAAGCAGGAAAGTTGGGCAGATCTCCTATAATCCCGTTTTTATAATCGGCTGGTCCAGGAAAGGCAAAGCTTATGGCCACTGGTTTAGCATGACCTAAAACAGCTTTTAATTCTTGGAATCCGGTAATTATAATTTGCAAGCACGCTTCTAAATTTATAGAGTCTGAAGCTTTTATAATTGGTGTAACAAGTTCTTTTCCTCCCTTGATGGCCGAAAAAACCAAGTTAGTTCCACCGGCATCGAGGGTCATTACAATTCTCTTGTCCTTAGAGAGATTCATTTATTAAAAATTTCAAATTTATAAATGAGTGGAATATAATTTTTAGTAAAACGATTTACTAAGGAGCTAAGATATGTATATATTTTTATTTATAACAATGTGGTAAAATATATTTCTTGAATATAAGTAATTTCTATTTACTGATAGCGGAAAGCTTTCTGGTTGAAGGAAGGCTTAAGTATTGCAGATTGAAAGTTTAACTTTTTTAGCATATTTAATCAGTCGTTCGTTAAAAATAAATCCCATTTATTTCAATAGAAAAGATGATTCTTTGTTTTTATGTATAGGAACATACTTCTGTATGATGTATTCAGTAATAGCTTTCA
>CAXBEL010000174.1:0-9578 GCA_963974735.1 uncultured Flavobacteriaceae bacterium
TGACTAGGACTGTTTAACCAAGCCTCTAAAACCTCATCTGCATTGCGATAACCAAAAGCTACGTTTTCACTTACTCTATTGGCCCCATGAGATTTTAAATAATCTGATCTTTCATAAAAGTGATCGTGACTGATTTCATTTTTTGAAGCCATGTATTTTGAATGTTCGATGGCTTTACTTTTTGACGGTGTGTGCAGTTTAAAACTTGCTTTCCCAATAGAAGCTCTGTATTCATTAACTGCATCAAGAATTTGAGCAGCAAATACATCTTCTACAATCAAATCTGCAGAAGTGGAAGTGGTCACTTCTTGCTGATCAATTAAAAGTTCTTCATCTTTACTACAAGAGGTCAAAAGAAATAAAAACGACAGTACGAATAAACTTTTTGTTATCAATTTCATAATTTGGGGCTTATGAGTTATTTCATAACAATAATATGTATTAAAATTGAAAAAACAAGCACTTAAACCTAGTGTTTGTGTATTTCATCGATTAATTAAGAAAGAATTAACAGAAATGGACAAACTTTAACATTCAGATAATCTAAAAATTCTGTCTTTAATCTTTTCGAGGTAATTTTTATGTAGTACAATTCTTACTTGGTTATTTGTTTCTTGTAAAAATTTGAGTTATGTAAGGCACCCCTCTATCTGTTTTTACTACAACAATTCCCGATTGGCAGAAATCACCTTCTAATGCCTCGCGATGACCCGGACTTTTTAACCATGCTTGTACTACTCCTTTTGCAGTCTTATAGCCAAAGGCTACATTCTCACTTACATGCTTTGCACCTTTTGTTTTAAGAAAATCGCTTCTTTCAAAAAAGTTGTCGTGACTCATCTCTTTGTTTGAGGCCATATATATAGAATGCTCCTTCGCTTTGATTTTTGAATCTGCGCAATTTTTTAATTCTGATTTTCCTATGGCAGCTCTATGAAGATTGACCTCATCCAAAATTTCTACCGAAAATTTATCCTCTATAGTAAATTCTGAAGTATTTATAACAGAATGTTGCTCTTCAACTAATATATCCTCATCTTTAGAACAAGATGTAAGAACAAATAATAATGCTATAGATAATAAGGCTGTTTTTGAAGTTTTCATATTCTGGGGAGATTTATTATTGTTGTTATACAATGATAAATTGAATACTACCCAATGAAAATTTACTCAACGTCTGACACTGTCCATTAAACGATAGATAAACACTGTTTAATTAAACTTCAAAAAATTAACACTTATTAAAAGGAAAATAGAAGTTCTGTTTGCAAATTCACTCTTTCTAATATTATTTTATACCCTATGAAAAATCTCTATATTCTTCTATTACTTATTCTAATGTCTTCGTGTAAGGACAATTCAAAAAACACCGAAGAAAACACACCACCCCAAAGTAAAGAAACAGTTGAGCAAACTTTTGGCATTGTTATACACGGCGGTGCAGGGACGATTCTTAAAGAAAACATGACCGACTCTTTAGAAAATGCCTATAAAGAAGTTTTAACCGAAGCTATATCAAAAGGTCATGAAATATTAAAAAATGGCGGTTCAAGTCTGGAAGCTGTGCAACGCACTATTAATATAATGGAAAATTCTCCGCTCTTTAATTCGGGTAAGGGAGCCGTATTTAATCATGATGGCATAAATGAACTCGACGCTTCTATAATGGACGGTAAAACTTTAAATGCTGGGGCTGTAGCTGGGGTGACTATCGTAAAAAACCCAATTAACCTAGCTTATGAAGTGATGACCAATTCAGAACACGTTTTATTGAGTGGCTCTGGGGCAGATTCTTTTGCTAAAGAACACGGATTAGAAATTGTTGATCCATCTTACTTTTTTACACAATCCCGTTATGATGCCTTGCAGAGAATACTTGAACGCGAAAAGATGGAGCAGCAAACAGATAATAAAACAGCATTTTATGATCCCTATATTAAGGATGAAAAATTCGGAACCGTGGGTTGTGTGGCACTAGACAAAAATGGAAATATTGCAGCAGGCACGTCAACAGGTGGAATGACCAATAAAAGATGGAACCGCATTGGGGATTCGCCCATAATAGGTGCCGGCACGTATGCAAACAATCTTACCTGTGGAGTTTCTTCAACCGGTTGGGGAGAATATTTTATTCGTGGTATGGTGGCTTATGACATTTCTGCGATGATGGAATATGCAGACAAGAGTCTTAAAGATGCAGCGGAAACTGTTATTCAAGATAAACTCACAAAATTGGGAGGAACTGGCGGAATAGTAGCTATGGATAAAAATGGTAATGTGGCAATGGAGTTTAATACTGAGGGTATGTACAGAGCGCATATGACCGCTGAAGGAGAGCTTACACTGGGTATTTATGGAGAAAATGAATAAAGTTTAATCACCTCTTTCTTTAATAAAACAAAATTCCAGCACTTCTAAATGCTGGAATTTTTTATTTAACAGAAGATTAGGTTTGAATAGTTCGGGAAACATTAAACTAGGTTTAATTTTGGCATTTCCTAGTAAAGCCCAACTATGAAAATCAACTATTATTTAACCTTTTTCTGCATCATTTTTCTTAATTCCTTGCTGTATTCTCAACGTCTTACAAGAGAACAGGTTGATGATACTATTCAAAAAATGCCTTCCTTTTCAAGTCACCACGACAATTATTTTATTACAGGTGTACCCTTACATGAATCTATAGAAAGTAATACGGCAGATGCCAAATATCAAATTAGTTTCAAGGTACTACTAACCCGCAACACACTTCCGCTGGATAGTTACTTATTCCTTACTTATACACAAAAAGCATTTTGGAACATTTATCAGTTTTCCAGTCCGTTTGAGGAAATAAATTTTAATCCTACTCTGGGGTTGGGTAAGCCGCTTTATAATAAAAATGATGAGGTCAATGGCTTAGCTGTACTTAGCTATGAACACGAGTCTAACGGTAGAGATAGTATTTATTCAAGAAGTTGGAATAATGTATCCCTTTCATACCATACCCTAATAAATGACAGAACCAGTCTTAACGTAAAAGCTTGGTTACCTTTTTTATATAAAACAGACAATCCAGATTTACTGGATTATATAGGCCTGGGTGAAGTACGATTAGAATACAGCATAAAACCAGAAAAACTTCTTTTAAATATTACCGCCAGAAAAGGATTAGAATGGAACTGGAAAGGAGCTATACGGACGCAGCTGCTATATAGGCCATTTAAAATGCCCAATCAATATCTTGTCCTTGAGTGGTTTAATGGGTATACAGAGAGTTTAATAGACTATCAAGAGTATAAAAGCATGATTAGATTTGGTTTTATTTTAAAGTCTAATGAGTTCGATATTCTTAGAAGAAAGCGTCAAAATAATTAACATAAATTTATGTTCGGTTAGTTCGGAAAATACCGAACCAAACATATCTTTGCAAACTTATTTTAAAAACGATTTTTATGACGCTTTGTTCGCCTGAAAAAAGGAGGCTTGTTGAGGAAATAGGTCTTCATTTTGAAAGGGCACATCATCTTGCCCCTTTGGCAGCCCGCATTTATGCTATTATGGTTTTATCCCCAAATGAAGGAAATACTTTTGAGGAGATATTGAGAATTACAGATGCAAGCAAAAGCTCTGTATCAACACATTTAAATCTATTACTAAAGCTTCAACGTGTAGAATATTTTACGCTTAGCGGCGATCGTAAAAGATATTTTAGAGTTAAAAAGGACTACTTAAGGTTAAATCTGGAAGAAGATCTCAAAAAAACCAAAGAAGATATTAAGCTTGTTGAAAAAATCGTGGCTTTTAATTCTACTTACAACGTAGAAAAACATAAAAAACACAAGTCTATTTCAATCCTTTTTAAAGACTACCTAAAACTTCAGGAAAAGAACCTTGAAAGCACCATTCATAAAATGTTAAATGTCAAACTGGACTAACCTACTTAAAAAATGAAAATGAAAACCTTAATTAAAAATATAGCTTTTTCTGCTAGCATTTTACTTTTCTTATCGTGTGGAAACGAAGAAAACACACAGGCTCGGCCCTTTCCTGTTATTAGCATTCCCGCAAAGACAGTAACCGCTTATACCACATATCCTGCAAGTATAGAAGGTATAATTAATAGTGAAGTACGTGCAAAGATATCGGGATATATAACAGATGTTTTGGTAGATGAAGGAGAACACGTAAAAAAAGGTCAAACTCTTTTTAGATTAGAAACACAATCTCTAAATCAAGATGCAGCAGCAGCCAATGCCAATGTAAATGCTGCTCAAGTTGAAGTTAATAAGTTAAAGCCATTAGTAGAAAAAAACATAATAAGCAATGTTCAACTAGAAACTGCAAATGCCCAGTTACAACAGGCTAGAAGTAGTTACAACAGTATAGCTGCCAATATAGATTATGGTAATATTAAAAGCCCTGTAGATGGGTTTGTTGGATCTATAAGACTTAGAAAAGGTGCTCTTGTAAGTCCTGCTGATCAGCAGCCGCTAACAACAGTTGCAGATATAAGTAAAGTTTATGCGTACTTCTCTATGAATGAAAAAGACTATTTGGACTTTATTCAAAATGCTGAAGGAAGCGATATTTCTGAAAAAATAGAAAAACTTCCTAAAGTGCGATTGTTATTGGCTAATGGAAGTCTTTATGAGGAAGAAGGAACTATTGAAACCATTAACTCACAGGTAAACACAAATACCGGTTCTATTTCATTCCGTGCCATTTTTGATAATCCTTCAAGACTGTTAACAAATGGAAACAGTGGTAAAATCCAGATCCCAAAAACATATACTGATGCCATTGTAGTTCCTAAAGAATCTACTTACGAGCAGCAAGGGAGCACCTATGTTTATAAAGTAGGACAGGACAGCACAGCTATTGCCACACAAATAAATATAGAAGCTGAAGTCCAAAACCTCTATGTAGTAGATTCTGGATTAGAAGAAGAAGACCGCATAGTTGCAAAAGGAGCAGATAAATTAAAAGGAGAAACCAAGATTATCCCACAGGAAAAACCTTTTGACAGTATTGCCAAACCTATTGAGAAAGTATTTAGATAACTGTTGAAGAAATAAAGAAACTATGTTAAAAACATTTATAGATCGCCCTGTCCTTTCAACGGTAATTTCTATTATCATTGTGATTTTAGGGGTTTTAGGCCTTTCCGCCCTACCTATTACACAATATCCTGATATTGCGCCTCCGACTATTTCTGTTACTGCCACCTATCCTGGTGCCAATGCAGAAACTATTTTAGAAAGTGTCATTATCCCACTGGAAGAGCAGATTAATGGGGTAGAAGGAATGACTTACCTTACCTCTACCGCTACAAATAATGGTACAGCGTCAATAACCGTATTTTTTGATCAAGAAGTAGATCCAGATATTGCTGCTGTTAACGTTCAAAATCGGGTATCCCGTGCCAATTCATTATTGCCACAAGCTGTTTTGCAAACTGGGGTAACCACTCAAAAGCAACAAACTAGTGCTTTGATGTTCATGTCCTTCTACAGTACTAATGAAGACTATGATGACACTTTTTTACAGAATTACTTAAAAATCAACGTTATTCCTACCATACAACGTGTTAACGGTGTGGGTAACGTAAATGTATTTGGTTCTAAGGATTATGCCATGCGCATCTGGCTTAAGCCGGAAAAATTGGCCGCATACAATCTAATTCCCACGGATGTTACTGCAGCTTTAAACGAGCAGAGTTTAGAGGCCGCAGCCGGATCTCTGGGTGAAAATGAAGGAGAAGCTTTTTCTTATGTAATTAAATATGGAGGTCGTTTTAAAACAGAAGATCAGTACAGCAACATTATAGTTAAAGCCTTAGGGGATGGTCAATATCTATATCTTAAAGATGTAGCAGATATTGAACTTGGTGCACAGTCCTATTCGGGAGGTTCTTCAACCAATGGTTATCCTGCGGTAAATATGGGTATCTTTCAAACAAAAGGTTCTAATGCACGAGATATTATTGATGAAATAAAGGTAGAACTTGAAAGTATAAAGACAGATTTGCCTAGTGGTATTGAAGTATATATTCCTTACGATACTAACAATTTCCTGAATGCATCTATAGAAAAGGTGGTTAGCACTTTAATAGAGGCCTTTATTTTAGTCTTTATTGTGGTATTTATATTCTTACAGGATTTTAGATCCACATTAATTCCGGCTATTGCCGTACCTGTTTCAATTATTGGTACGTTCTTCTTTTTAAATTTATTTGGATATTCGATAAACCTGTTGACGCTGTTTGCACTGGTGCTGGCAATTGGTATTGTTGTAGATGATGCGATTGTAGTTGTTGAAGCCGTCCATGCCAAGATTGATGAAGGGGAAAAAGATCCTAAAAAGGCGACACTAGATGCCATGCATGAGATTTCTGGGGCGATTGTGTCGATAACCTTAGTAATGGCTGCGGTATTTATCCCCGTGACATTTGTAACAGGTCCTACTGGTGTGTTTTATGAGCAATTTGGGGTTACTTTAATTGTGGCAATCGTTATTTCTGCAGTGAACGCACTAACCTTAAGTCCTGCGCTTTGTGCTTTATTTTTAAAAGGGCACGAGAAAAAAGCTGCTAGTAGAAAGAAAAATTTTCTACAACGCTTTTTTGATGGATTCAACCGCGGATTTAATGCTACTGTAAACAAATATGGTAAATCTGTACATTACTTATATAGAAACAAATGGATTACAGTTGTAATTCTATTACTTGCCGTTGTTGGTATCTGGTGGTCCTCTTCTGTTGTTAAAACAGGCTTTGTTCCAGATGAAGACCGTGGAATAATATTTATGAACGTAGAGCTTCCCGCGGGATCGTCTGTGGATAGAACTCACGAAGTAAATCAAAAATTATATCGGGCTATTAAAGAAATTCCTGGTGTACAAGGTGCTTCAGTAATTGACGGTAGAAGTTTAATAAGTGGGGAAGGAAGTAACTATGGTCTGGGTTTTGTAAGATTGCAGGACTGGGATGAGCGTGATAGCGATTCTTTATCGCTTGAGTCTATACAGGGTCAAATGTTTGGCGTTGCAGCTCAAATTCCTGAAGCAAATATAATTTTCTTTGCACCTCCCAGTATCCCCGGTTTTGGAAACTCTGCAGGTGTTGAAGTAAACTTACTGGATCGTTCTGGTGGGAATTTTGCAGAACTGGATGCGACAAACCAAGAGTTTATTGGCAAACTGACTCAGCGTCCTGAAATTCAATATGCGCAATCTTCTTTCAATACTAAATATCCACAATATCAAATGGATATCAATGTTCCTTTAGCAAAAGAACTTGGTGTTCCTATAAGTAGCATATTTTCTACATTGCAAGGATATATTGGAGGGGTTTTCGCAGCAGATTTTTCTCGCTTTGGAAAACAATATCGTGTTTATGTACAAGCACTCCCACAGGATCGCGCAGACAAAGATGCCCTCAACGAATTATATGTGCGCACACAAAGTGGGCAAATGACACCTATCACTCAATTTGTTACTTTAAATAGGGTTTACGGTCCTCAATCTGTAACGCGATTTAATCTCTTTAACTCCACAAGTGTGACAGCTGCCACAAATCCTGGGTATAGTTCTGGAGACGCAATTGCTGCAGTTCAAGAAGTGGTTAAATCCCTGCCTTCTAACTTTACGACGGCATATTCAGGTTTAACTCGTGAGGAAGTAAATGCTGGCAACCAGACAACAACTATATTTTTATTATCTCTTGTATTTGTTTATTTCTTGCTTGCTGCACAATACGAAAGTTATTTATTACCTCTTTCTGTATTGCTTTCCTTGCCTTTAGGTGTATTTGGAGCTTATATAACCACGCAGCTAACGGGATTACAAAACAACATTTATTTTCAAATAGCATTAATTATGTTATTGGGTCTTTTAGCTAAAAATGCAATTCTTATAGTTGAGTTTGCCATACAACGTAGGCGAAACGGGGAATCCATTTTAGACGCTGCCATTAATGGAGCCGAGGCACGGCTTCGACCTATATTAATGACATCATTTGCCTTTATTTTAGGTCTAATGCCACTTGTGCTGGCCGGGGGAGTAGGTGCTGAAGGAAACCGGTCTATAGGGACTGGTGCCGTAGGTGGTTTGCTTATAGGGACTATAACTGGTGTATTTGTCATTCCTATACTCTTTATATTTTTCCAATGGTTACAGGAGAAAATAGGAAAGAAACCCGAATCGATTGAAAATTAGTAAAAAGAACAAGAAAATATCTGAAATGAGTATATTATATAAATTCAAATTCCTGATTTTAATCGTTGTGGTTTTTAGTCTACAATCTTGTTTTGTAGCTAAGGATTATGTACAGCCTGATGTAGTTAATGAAGCCTACTTTAGGACAGACAGCATCTCTCAGGACACGTTAAATATTGCAAATGTTTCCTGGAGAAACATGTTTACAGATCCTTCCCTACAAAGTTATATTGAAGAAGGTCTTGTAAACAACATTGACATAAGGGTAGCAATACAACGGATTTTGGCTGCAGAAGCTTACTTTAAACAAGGTAAAGCTGCTTACTTTCCAACATTGGATGCTCAAGCTCAATATACACATCAAGAGCTATCTGGGAATAGTCAATTTGGAAATCAATTTTCTCAACTTGATCAATATCAGTTAAGCGCTGGTCTTTCTTGGGAGGCAGATATTTGGGGTAGAATAAGGAGTAATGAGTTGGCCGCACGAGCATCTTACTTACAGACTGTGGCTGCTCATCAGGCTGTAAAAACTCAATTAATTGCAGAAATAGCAACTGTTTATTACCAATTGTTATCCTTTGATGAACAAGTGCGTATTACAGAAGAGACCGTGACCACTCGCGAGAATAGTGTAGAGACAACAAGAGCACTTAAAGATGCCGGTAATGTAACAGAAGTGGGCGTACAACAAACCGAAGCACAACTTTACACTGCTCGGGCTATTCTGGTGGACTTAAAAAATCAAGTTCGAATTCTTGAAAATACGATGTCTATTTTATTAGGCAAAGGACCTGAAAGCATCCCAAGAAGCGACCTTGAAGATCAAGAAATAACAACTGATCTTAATATAGGAGTACCTGCTCAACTACTTAGAAACAGACCTGATGTAATTGCTGCAGAATATGATCTGATGAATGCTTTTCAACTTACCAATGTCGCGCGAAGTGATTTTTATCCTTCTTTAACTGTATCTGCCACAGGTGGTTTTCAAAGTCTGGATTTTGATGAACTGTTCAACACAAATTCCTTATTCTCAACCATAGTAGGTGGTTTAACTCAGCCAATTTTTAATGGAAGAAGGATTCGTACGCAATATGAAGTTTCTCAGGCAGAACAAGAGCAAGCCAGATTAAACTTTAGACAAGCAATTTTAAGGGCCAGTAAAGAGGTTTCAGATGCGCTTTATAATTATGATGCAGCGACCGAAACAATTGATATTAGAGAAAAGGAATTTACGGCCTACGATCTAGCGACTCAGTATTCTGAAGAGCTTTTGGACAACGGTCTTGTAAATTATTTAGAGGTTCTTACAGCACGGGAAAATGCGCTAAACTCCAGATTAAACTTGATTAATTCTCACTATAATCAGCTACAGGCCA
>CAXBEL010000175.1:0-9573 GCA_963974735.1 uncultured Flavobacteriaceae bacterium
CTGTTTGTACACATATATCTGATATAGATTTTAATAAAATCACTCATTATAGTGGTAACTATACGTTCTGGTATGAATCTTCACAATTAGCGGCGCGCCAGAGATCTCAGCAAAATAAAAAGGCTGAAGAGAAGAAAAAGGAACTTCAGGAATTCATCGCTCGTTTTAGTGCAAACGTTGCTAAGAGTAAACAGGCGACTTCCAGAAAGAAGATGATCGAGAAGCTTAATATTGAAGAGATAAGACCTTCCAGTAGACGTTACCCCGCGATTATTTTTGAGCGTGAGCGTGAAGCTGGAGATCAGATTTTAAATATTGAAAAATTGGCATCTTCTATAGATGGCGAAATTCTATTTAAAAATGCCAATATTAATTTGGCTAAAGGGGATAAAGTTGTTCTTTATTCTAAAGACAGCAGGGCGACCACCGCTTTTTATGAGATTATAAACGGTAATCAGAAAGCTTTAGAAGGTAAATATGAGTGGGGAATCACTACAACTCAATCTTATCTTCCGGTAGACAATCAAGAGTTCTTTAATAATGAATTGACCTTAGTAGATTGGTTACGTCAATATGCCAAAACCGAACAGGAACGTGAAGAAGTTTATTTACGTGGATTTTTAGGTAAGATGATCTTCTCTGGTGAGGAGGCTCTTAAAACATCTAATGTCCTATCTGGAGGGGAAAAGGTACGTTGTATGTTGAGCCGTATGATGATGCAACGCGCAAATGTACTTATGCTTGATGAACCTACAAACCACTTAGATTTGGAGTCTATTACAGCGATAAATAACAGTCTTAAAAATTTTAAAGGCACCGTTTTATTTACAACAAGTGACCATGAGTTTGCGCAAACTGTAGGTAATCGAATTATAGAACTTACTCCTGGAGGAATCATTGACAGATATTTAACCTTTGATGATTATATGAATGATCCTAAAATTAAAGAACAGCGGGATCAAATGTATTCGGTTAAAGTGTAAACGCAGTTCTTACTCTTGCAAATAAAAAAGCGATCGCACCTCTAAGTGCGATCGCTTTTTTATTAGGAGCGTTAATAATTTAAATGTAAGACTATTGAGGATTAATTCTTAAAATATCTAATAACTGCTACAAGGCAAAAAATCAGGATAAAAGCGCTAAGAGCGATTCGCCAAGCTGGTAATGTCTCACCATGTAATAGTGGGAAAAGACGCCATGCAGAATATATTATAAGTCCCAAATTAAGCATCAAGTTTACCACAGATCTTTTTTTATTGGGACCTTTTTTTATAAGTGGGCGATCTGCTTTTTTATTTACAGGTTCTTCTTTAGCTAATCGACTTTGCTCCGCGTGTTCAGCAAACTCTTCTTCTGAGCTATCATCTTCACTAAAACCTTTATCAATAATTCGTTTGGCTTTAACGATGTTTTCTTTCTTTACAAATAACTGAACGTGATCTGGTATCCCACCTCCAAAACCTCCTCGGAGACCACTCTGAAAATCGTTACGTACGACACCGTGAATATCTTTTTCTTCAAGAAGATTTTTTAAATAATTGACATTAATCTCTGAGCCTGTATATACGCGCTCATAATCTGAGTTTTTTATCATAAAAATTTATTGGGTCTTGTCAAATTTACTTTGCCAGATCGCCGTATTAAAGTTTTTGCCCAAAGCGAAACCATAAAAAATGACTATAGCAGCAATGGATTTAAATATAAAAAAGAAAACCATTATATCTTGACTCAAAGTTTGTTTTTTAGTAAACAAGCCATCTGGAACAAGCATAGTCGCTACAATACTTGATAAGAGAACAGTAAATACAAGATTTTCAAAACTTTTAAAAGGCCACATCATCCATTTACGTAGAGGATGCAAATCCTTGCCCCACTTATCGACTAAATAATAGTAATCATTGCTTATAGGTGCAAATAGCAGCGGATCATCAGCTTTACGTAGAACAAACATCTTAGAGGGCGCAATAATCTTAAAACCCTTTAATGAAATCTCATGTTGTCGTTCAACCTGTTTTATTTTGTTAATCGTTTCCTGAGGAAATGGACCCTTAAAATATTTAGTGTCTAAAAACCTTAATCTGTAGTTTATACAGATTTTTTTGATTTCATCTTTATGAAAAATCCTTTCGCTCTCCAATAGATCAACATCAAAGTTATTTGTGTTTCCGTTATTCGGCAGATTCAGGGTTTCTAAAATCCGCTCCTCGTGATTAGTATCATTCTGAAGAATTTGTGCTACTTGCTTTAAAATCTCCACCTCACCCAATCGTCTTTGACGTTCACGCAGCAGTTTTGCGTGAATATTAGTCCTCTTCAAAAGCATATTTATTTTTTTAATACTCGTAAAGTTAACTAATTAGCTCAAGTTGAACAATAGGGCAACTCTTAAAGTATTAGCGTAAAGAAGCGCCTAATTCTTTTTCAAATCGCTGCTGTAATTTGGCCATTATTTTATCGATCTGCTTATCTGTTAAGGTTTTATTTTCATCCTGAAGGGTGAAACTAACTGCATAGCTTTTTTTCCCGTCGGGAAGGTTTTTACCTTGATATACATCAAATAAATTAATAGACTTTAATAATTGTCTTTCTGTATTTTTTGCAAGATTATAAACTGTTTCAAATTCAGTATTGTCATCTAATAACAGTGCGAAATCACGACGCACAGCTGGATATTTTGGGATTGGTGCATATTTAATGGTATTGTGTTTTGCAATATCAATAATGTTTTCCCAATTAAAATCTGCAAACAAAACCTCTTGCTCTATATCAAAGTGTTTGAGCAGTTTTTTCTTTACGATACCAAATTGCACCAGTTCCTTTTTTCCTAGACTTAACTGAATTCCTTCAGAAAATTGAGAATTTTTAGAAGGTTTAGCGTTCCATCCTTGTAGTCCCAAACGGGTTAATGCCTGTTCTACAATTCCTTTTATATAGAAGAAACTTACAGTCTCCTGTGTGCTGGTCCAACTTTCAGCATTGCGATTACCACTTACTAAAAGTGTAAGGTGTTTATGCTCTTCTCTTCCTCCTGGAAAATTGTGATACGTTTTACCAAACTCATAAAGTTTTAAATCTCCCTGCCTTCTATTAAGATTATAAGAAACAGCTTCCAATCCTGAAAATAATAAGGATTGACGCATAACCGCAAGATCATTGCTCAATGGGTTAAGCATCTCAACATTATATTCAGAATTTAAAAAATCACTTAGTTCTGAATACTTCGCAGTAGTTAAAGAGTTTCCTAAAATCTCATAAAAACCATAAGCAGAAAGCTGATCGCTTACTATATTTTGAACTTTGTAATCCTCAAATCGGCTGCTACCAGAAATACTGGCGTTAAGCTTTTCTTTAAAATTTATATTGTTATAGCCGTACACCCTAAGAATCTCTTCAATAACATCTACCTCACGTGTAACATCATTGCGATACGCGGGAATAGTCATACCTATCCCAGATTCTGTCACATTGTGAATTTTAATCTCTAAAGAAGATAATATTGATTTTATGGTTTCCCGTGGTATTTCTTCGCCAATTAGATTATTGGCATTTTTAAAATGAAGAAAAACCTGGTGGTCTTCAATTTTTTTAGGATAGATATCTACAATATCACTTGTAACCTCTCCACCCGCAGTTTCTTGAATAAGCAATACGGCACGTTTAAGAGCATATTCAGTAATGTTTGGGTCAATCCCACGTTCAAAGCGAAAAGATGCATCTGTATTAAGGCCGTGGCGTTTAGCAGTTTTTCTCACGCTCACAGCATCAAAAAATGCGCTTTCCAAAAATATTGAACTTGTAGCTTCGGTTACACCACTGTTTATTCCGCCAAAAACACCAGCGATACATAAGGGCTTGTCTGCGTCACAGATCATTAAATCTTCTTCATGTAATTCGCGTTCCACTTCGTCAAGTGTGGTGAATTTAGTACCACCAGCGACAGTCTTTACATTGATTTGTCCACCTGCAATTTTAGCGAAATCAAAAGCATGTAATGGTTGCCCTAATTCGTGCATCACGTAGTTTGTAACATCTACCACATTATTCTTTGGGGCTATACCTATAGCTTTTAGCCTATTTTGAAGCCAATCTGGAGATTCACCTATAGTTAACCCAGATAGGGTGACGCCACAATATCTAGGAGCACGGTCGGTATCCAGAACCTCTACTGAAACTTTTTGTGTGCGGTTGTCTATTCTAAAAGCGCTTGTAGATGGTGTTATAAACTCTGAGTTTATATCAACCTGTATAAGGCCTGCACGTAAATCCCTTGCAGTTCCCAAATGGCTCATTGCATCTGCTCTGTTGGGTGTAAGGCCTATCTCAAAAACCTTGTCATTTTCAATATTGTAGATTTCAGCTAATGGTGTACCAATTTTTAAATCTTCATCAAGAACCATTATGCCATCATGACTCTCACCAAGGCCCAGTTCATCTTCTGCACAAATCATCCCTTGGCTTACCTCTCCGCGTATTTTTCCTTTTTTAATTGTCCATGGTTCTCCTTTGTCGTCGTATAAAGTTGTGCCTATGGTCGCAACTGGCACTTTTTGACCAGCGGCAACATTGGGTGCCCCACAAACAATTTGAACAGGATCACCATTACCCAGATCAACGGTTGTAACCTTAAGACGGTCTGCATTGCTGTGTTTCTCACAAGTGAGTACGTGACCCACTACGATACCTTCTAAAGCGCCTTTTACACTTTGAAAATTCTCAATGCCTTCTACTTCAAGACCCAGGTCAGTTAATAATTCACCGGTTTTCTCAGCTTCCCAGTCAATATTTAAAAATTGTTTTAGCCAGTTGTATGAAATCTTCATTTGCTCTTTTTTCGGTTTGCAAAGATAGTTGTCCGATTGTTTTTAGCATAATTAAATACGCTTGAAACTATCTAAAATAAAAAGCGGAAGAAATTTACTTCTTCCGCTTTTAAAAAATTTGCACTTTACCGTTAGTTTTTCTTTGTAATATTCATAGCAACTACTGGATTTTCTTTGTTGTCATCAGATATTTCATTGATGTCCCAAGTCACGTTATTATCAGCTTTGGTAAGAATATGCTTAGCTTTCATTTCTTTTCCATCTTCGGTGTACTTTTCAATAAAAACCAACTTTTCTGGAGAGTCTTCTTTGATGATAAGTGTAGAGGGCATAAGACCTCTCATAGCTTCACCACCTGCATAAATTAAGTCATAATTATCATCCAGCGCATCATAAGCTATAATTCTTGTGCCTCTATAAGTACCGGCTTCGTCATGCATATTTGATGTAAGTATAGAATCGTCTTCATTATATGCAAAAGTCATTGTCCCCTTATACGGCGCAGATTTTTTTCCGTCTTCAATATTAAAGCGCTCCATATTCCAAGTGCCCAATGCAAATTTTAATGCACTACCGCGCCCCTCTAATTTAGCAAGCTTTGATTTTGATGCGGCAAGGAGACTATTCTCTTCATTGTCGCCTTTAGCTTCAATTTTATCAATGGATTTCTTAAAGTATTTAATGGCTTTCTCTTTATCGCCTTTTGCCAAAAGTAGATCGCCGTAAGAATCCAAAGGGTTAGCTTCGTCTGGGTACTCTTTAATTTGAGCCATAAAGACTTTTTCTGCAGCGTCCAGGTCTTTATCCATACCCATTATTCTGTATCCAACTACATTGAGCGGTTCCCCTAAGTCTGAATATTCTTTACCATATTCCGGACTTTTTTTAAAGGCTTTTAGGGCTTCATCCACCCCTTTTTCTTTGTAATCCTGATAAATCTTTTCAGTTATCGAATCATCCATCTGCTGAGGATAAGCAGCAGTAAGGCAAAACATAAACAGTATGCCGAATATCCCTTTAATTTTGAACATTGTTTTCATGATTGTGAATTTATAGTTTATCTCAGTTTAATTATTCAAATCTGATCTAAGGGATAGCTATAAATATAACAAAATTTTAAATGTAAACACCTGTTATTCAGTTATTAATGATATTGTTGGCAAGCATAAATATTTTCAAATAGCATTAAATATTTCTGATTTAGGGGGAAAGCTGTAACCAAATTTAGTTGGTCTCTTTAAATTTAAAGACTTTAAATAGATAGTATAAAGAGGGAAAAATAAGGCAGCTTCCTATCAATAAGGCCCAGAATAAAACTTTCATTGTTTCCGGAGCAGCTGCAGCTTCGTAAATGTTCAAGGTGGAAGCATCTGCAAAGGTTATTAAATTAGGCCAATGAAGCAGAAACCAGCCGGCCAAGATTAAAATGATCTGCAGTCCAGATAAAATGCGCAAAACCCAGTTGTTTCTTTTGTGAATGTATAAGAAAATCAATGGCACGAGTACGGTGGCCAATATAAAAGCGATCAATGAAGGTATATGGCTGAAAAAGTCTTTATGAAAGGAAAAATCTTCAACATATGAAGCAAGAAATATTAGACCCCCACTCAATATAGAGCCAATTAACAATCTTTTTGAAAAAGTATTTATGATCTTATATTCTTCTTCATCCTCGGCCTCGCTCAGTAGGAGTATAGCTGCTAAATATGCTGAAAGAATACAAACAAAAATCCCTATGGAAAAACTAAAGAGGGTGAGCCATGGAGCCAAGAAATAGCTATAAAAATCAGTTATATCATGCTGAATGGTACCACTAAAAATTGCAGCTAAAAGAACTCCTAAAAACATAACCGCCAGTAAGCTCGAATATCTAAATATTATGGAGTAGTAGGTTTGTGATTTATCGGTATAAGCATCATAATGCCTAAACACAAAAGCGGTTCCTCGCGCAATAATGCCTATTAAAAAAATAAGAATAGGTATATGAAGTGCAGTAGAAAATACGGCATATACGTTGGGGAATCCATTAAATAAGATAACTACGATTAAAATTAACCAAATATGATTGGCTTCCCAAACTGGTCCTATGGCCTGTGAAATCGTTTTCTGCCCTTTTTTGCCTATAAAAATTTCAACGATCCCAGCACCAAAGTCTGCTACTCCAAACAAGGCATAAAGCACAAGGCTTATTGCCAGAATAACAATTACTAATAGGGTATAAGGCATAGTTTAGGAATTATACTTTTGATGAATATGTTTTATTTGTCTTGACATGAGCCATATTACTACTGCAGTTAAAAATGAATAAATAATTAAAACCAGTAAGAGGGAATATTGAATACCTGGCATAGGTGTAACAGCATCTTCTGTACGCATGATTTCATAAATTATCCACGGTTGCCGTCCTACTTCTGTAACAGTCCATCCTGCTTCTAAAGCTATAAAACCTATGGGTGTGGCTAATGCAATAAGCCAGAGCCACCACTTTTTATCTATATAGTTTTTGCGCTTCCACCGTAAATAAAAGTAAAGGATTGAAATACCCATCATTAAGAATCCCAGTCCCACCATAATCTGAAATGCCAGATGGGTAATAAGAATAGGAGGACGTCTGTCTTCGGGAATTTGATCGAGACCTATAACCTCTGCATCCGGGTCGCCGTGAGCCAGAAAACTAAGCCCGCTGGGAATTTGAATGGCATATTCAACTGCATTATTTTCCTTATTTGGAATTCCGCCAATGGTTAAAGGTGCATTTTTCTCAGTCTTAAAATTGAGATCCATCGCCGCTAACTTAGCCGGTTGTCTTTTAGCCACACTTTTTGCTGCAATATCACCGGTTATTGGCATTGCGAAAGCTGCAATTGCTGCAAATATTAAAGATATTTTGAGCGCCTCTTTGTGAAACTGAATTTTATTACCACGAATTAATAAAATTGCGTGAAGACCAGCTACGGCAAACCCAGTGCTAGCAAATGCCGCAAAGGTCATATGCAACGCTTGAGTAAACCAGGCATCATTAAAAAGAGCTGCAATAGGATCAATATTTATGAATTCACCGTTTACATAATCAAAACCAGAAGGGCTGTTCATCCAGCCATTTGCTGCAACCACAAATATTCCCGAAATCACACCAGAAATACCCACAAAAATTCCAGACCACCAGTGGGTCCATCTGGGCAACCTGTCCCACCCGTAAAGAAATATGCCCAGGGCAATCGCTTCAATAAAAAATGCTGTTCCTTCTAAAGAAAATGGCATTCCAAAAATAGGACCTGCGTGAAGCATAAATTTCGGCCATAAGAGACCTAATTCAAATGAAAGAAATGTTCCTGATACCGCACCTACGGCGAAGAAAATCGCTACTCCTTTTGCCCAGGATTTTGCGAGGTCTTTGTAAAGGGGTTCATTGGTTTTGAGCCATTTCCATTCGGCAAATGCCATAAAAAATGGCATAGCCATGCCAAAACAAGCGAAGATAATATGCCAGCCTAATGATAAGGCCATTTGTGAGCGAGCTGCTAAAATATCTTCCATAGCTCAAATTTAAAACTCTATGTTTAAAAAGGGAGCGCACTATCAATAAAATCCTGTGCTTATTGCTAAGAAATATAGTTCCAGATATTTTTATATTTCATCATCTGAGCGTAAGTAAATTTTATAATCTGATTTTCAGGCTTTGAAAGGGAAGGGTCTGTTTTTATGATTTCAGAAGCATACGCCCGGGCAATTTTCATGATGTCATTATCCTTGATGATGTCGGCAATTTTTAAATTTAAAACACCGCTCTGTTGTGTGCCCATTATGTCGCCTGGGCCACGTAGTTTAAGATCGACTTCTGCAATTTCAAAACCGTCGTTTGTGCTGGTCATTGTTTGAATACGTGTTTTACTGTCTTCAGAAAATTTGTGACCAGTCATCAGGATACAATAGCTTTGATCTGCACCACGTCCTACACGTCCTCTTAATTGGTGCAGTTGGGAGAGACCAAAGCGCTCTGCACTTTCTATAATCATAACAGAAGCATTTGAGACATTAACCCCAACTTCTATCACAGTGGTAGCGACCATAATTTGAGTTTCACCGCGCACAAAACGATCCATTTCAAAATCCTTATCTGCTGGTTTCATCTTGCCGTGAACTATTGAAATTTGATATTCTGGCATCGGGAATTCCCGACTTATACTTTCATAGCCATCCATCAAATCTTTATAATCCAGCGCCTCACTTTCCTGTATTAAAGGATACACAATATAGATCTGTCTGCCCTTCTTTATTTCATCTTTTATAAACCTAAAAACCTTGAGTCTATTGGAGTCAAATCTATGTACGGTTTTAATTGCTTTTCTTCCTGGAGGAAGCTCATCAATTACTGAGACATCCAGGTCGCCATAAACACTCATTGCAAGGGTGCGGGGGATAGGTGTGGCAGTCATAATTAGCACGTGAGGGGGATAGGTGTTTTTGTGCCAAAGTTTACTGCGTTGCGCTACACCAAAACGATGTTGCTCATCTATAACAGCAAGGCCTAAATTCTTAAATTTTACCTTATCTTCGAGCAGCGCATGGGTGCCAATAAGTATATCTAAAGAACCATTTTCAAGATTTTCATGAATTTCTCTTCTCTTTGAAGTTTTTGTTGAACCTGTAAGTATAGATATACTGGTTTTTAATTCTTTACATAATTCTAAAAGTCCGTTATAGTGTTGTACTGACAAAATTTCAGTAGGCGCCATTAAACAAGCTTGAAAAC
>CAXBEL010000176.1:0-9497 GCA_963974735.1 uncultured Flavobacteriaceae bacterium
TAACAGTCATAAATTTACCGGCACCTTCAAAAAAATAGGCTATGAAACCAATAGATGATACTACTGCAAATACAGCTACGATTAAATGGGAAGCCCTTCCCCCTTTACCATCTCCAAACCGTGCAAGAATCCATTCTGAACCTGTCATTATATTTGACCTTCTTATCCATATCGATAGAAACATCATAACAAAAACCTGATTCCATATAGGCCACATCCACATGAACATAAAACTCTTTACACCATATAAAAACAATATACCCACCATCCACGCCGTTCCTGAAACATCAAACATTCCAGAACCATTACTAAGACCTAAATAGTACCATTTAATACTTTTCCCCCCTAAAAAATAAGAATCCAAACCTTTAGAAGCTTTTTTAGAAAACCATACACCTACTCCTAGAGTTAACAGAATATAAGAAGCGATTATTAATACATCTATAATATGCATTAGTTCGCTTCGGTATTTACAACACCCCAATTCTTGTTAGGCTCAGCCCCCATTACAAACTCCAATTTTCCTCCAACTAAAAGTTCAGTATGCTTAATTGCAGTTCTATTGAATTCTTTACCATTTAATTTAGCTGACTGTATATAAATATTTTTAGAGGATACGTGTTTAGCTTCTATGATAAAGCTTTTATTATTTTCAAGGTTGATTACTGTTTTTTCAAACAGAGGGCTTCCAATTTCATATTCTGCACTTGCAGGGTTTAAAGGATACAGTCCCATAGAACTAAATACATACCAAGCAGACATTTGCCCACAATCTTCATTCCCACTTAATCCATTAGGTGTAGTATTGTATTGTGTATTTAATATTTGTCGAACCCAATACTGTGTGCGCCAAGGTTGCCCGGCCCTATTAAATAAATAAGCTATGTGATGACTTGGCTCATTTCCGTGAGCATATTGCCCTATTAGTCCAGAAATATCTGCCGATGTAAATTCTCCAGTAATTTCTGAGCTTATAGTAAAAAGTTTTTCAAGTCTAGCTGCAAATTTCTTCTGTCCTCCATGTAACTTTATAAAATTATCTGTGTCATGAAGAACAAACCAACTGTGTTGCCAAGCATTACCTTCTGTATAATCTGTATTTTCTCGATGCCTGGAAAATTTAGGATCAAAAGGCTCGTTCCAAGATTTCCCATCATCGGATTTCCCTCGCATAAATCCACTTTTAAAATCAAAAACCTCTTCATATGCTCTAGATCTTTTATTAAAATATTCAAAATCTTCTTGCTTATTTAATGCTTTTGCCATTTGTGCTACACACCAGTCATCGTACGCATATTCTAAGGTAATAGTAACAGATTCATCTAACAGATTATAAGGTATATAACCATATTCTTTATAGAGTTTCAATCCTCTCCCATTCTTCATCATTGTATTCTTCATTGCTTCATAAGCTATTTCTACATCGAAATTTTTTATCCCTTTGAAATAAGCCTCTGCAATAACGGGTACAGAATGAAATCCAGTCATTGTATTAGTCTCATTTCCATAAAGTGTCCATACGGGCAAGGTTTTATTTACTTGATAATATGTTAGCATAGAATTGATTATATCAGAAACCCTATCAGGATTTGTAATCGTTAAGAGTGGTTGTTCTGCCCTAAAAGTATCCCACAGAGAAAGGGTAGAGTATGCGGTAAAATCCTTTGCTTTTGATATACTATCATTTTCTAGCCTAAATTCTCCATTTTTGTCACTAAAAGTAACAGGAGCAAGTTTTGAGTGATATAAAGCTGTATAGAAAATAGTTTTTAATGAATCTATAGGAGTTTCAACCCGTATATCAGAAAGAGCATTTTCCCATATCAATTTAGATTTAGAGGTAATATCCTCAAAATTAAAATCTGGATCGTGATCAAGATTTTCCTTTGCATTTTCAATACTAACAGAAGACAGTGCCACTTTTACTTTAAGAGGGGTATGGCTTTCATTAGTTTCAAAAAACAGTTGTAGTGCAGATTTTTGACCAGCAATCTTAATTGCATTAACCTCTTTCCCATCTTTAAACATAAAATGGCTCTGGATGGGCTTAGAGAACTTGGCAATAAAAAAAACCTTTTGGTTTTTGGCCCATCCCGTACTATTTCTAAATCCTGTAATAGTATATTCATCATCTATTGTAATACCAGTACTTGTGGCCTTATCCCAATTGATGGCAAAGCCTAAATCAATTATTAGTGATTGCTCATCACCTTCATTAAAAGTATATTTGTGATAAGCAGTTCTTTGTAATGTAGTAAGAGCAACATCAATTTTATAATCTTCCAGAAAAACTTCATAATAACCAGGAGAAGCCTTTTCTTTACTATGACTATACCGGGATTTATAAGGAAGATCGCTTCTTTTATTCACGGATTTTGCAAGATTAATTTTCTTGTTTACGGGCATAAAGAGAATATCGCTCATATCGCCTATGCCTGTACCGCTTAAATGAAGATGACTAAATCCAGCTATTATGGAGTCTGAATAATGATAACCTGAACACCAATCCCAACCGCTTAAACCATTATCTGGACTTATCTGTATCATACCAAAAGGTACACTGGCACCAGGATAAGTGTGACCATGTCCCCCTGTACCTATAAAAGGATCTACATAAGAAAGTGGTTTATTATCGAAAATCTTTTTTCCATCGATCTTATTACTGCATGACATGAAAAAAATGAAGAAACTTAAAATAAAAATCTCATAATTATTTATCATATTTATTAGCGATTTGTAGCTTCGAAATCGAAATTATCTCCTTTATTTTATAAATGTTGCTATATTTCATTTTTTTAAAAATATTATTAGACCAACAACTATTATTAAAGGTTAAACAGCTTTAAATAAAATAATATCACACTTTCCCAAAATGATAATTTCAGAACGTATTAAAAGCAAATTTTCCTTTAATGCATCTACAGGTTATAAGATTAACCCGATACACCATCTAATATTTTGGCTTATATACTTCTCTTTTAACACATTAAGATGGGGAAGCTATTACAATGACTACATATATTCATTAAAAGGAAATATTTTAGGATTTCCTATACATATGACCCTCTCCTATTTTACTATTTATTTTCTCATACCGAAATTTATACATACAAGAAAGTATCTGTTATTTACGACATTACTGATTCTTTCTATTTTTACAATGGTTCTTTTAAAGTTTGAACTCACGTATTTGCTCATAAGCAATAACGTATGGCCAGAAGGCCCGGAAGAAACCTCTAGTTTCACCTTTAATTATTGTATGGTGATGATGCTTGGGGAGTTATATGTAATTTCATTTGTAGCCGCAATAAAAATTACCATTGACTGGCTGAGTGAAAATAAGCGTGCTTCGCGATTGGAAAAGGCTCAATTAGAGACCGAGTTAAAATTTCTGAGAAGCCAAATATCTCCACATTTCTTTTTCAATACATTAAATAATATTTATTCATTAAGTCTTGAAAAATCCAATAAGACATCAGAAACCATTCTAAAATTATCTGAGCTTATGAGATATTTAATTTATGAGACAAAAGAGAATAAACAAAGTCTAATAAAAGAAATAATGTGTTTACAAAATTATCTTGAACTTGAAAGGATTAGATATGGTGATTTCTTAAAAATCAATGTTAACATCTCCGGTGATATACACGGCAAAAAAATAGCTCCTATGCTATTGATTCCCTTTCTTGAAAATGCCTTTAAACACGGCGCTAATAAAAATATTGGTAAAGTAGAAATTTGTATAGATTTACAAGTTGAGAATAATTTTTTGCATTTTAAAATCAACAATACTTTACCCGATAAAAATATTATTCAAAATACCAATTTGTCTGGAGGTATAGGAATACCTAATGTAAGGAAAAGATTAGATCTTGTATATGCACCAGAAGATTATAAACTTGATATTCTAGAAGAAGATGAAAAATTTAAGGTAGAACTAAAGCTAAAATTATAATGAATTTAAAATGTGTAATCATAGATGATGAGCCTTTAGCAGTGAATGTAATTAAAAATTACATTTCTCAGGTTAAAGGTCTTGAACTCCGTGAGACATTTAATAATGCTATAGATAGTCTTGAATATTTACAATTTAACTCTGTTGATATTCTATTTTTAGATATTAATATGCCCATAATAGATGGGTATAGCTTTTTAAAAAGCCTTGATAATAAACCACTAATTATTATAACTACTGCACACGAAGAATATGCAGTAAAAGGCTATGAACTGGAAATCCTTGATTATCTAGTAAAACCTATTCCAATCCCAAGATTTATAATGGCCGTAAACAAAGCCATAAAAAAGAACTCCGTAGTAAAAAGGACTGAAATGCCCGTTCAAGAACGAGAGCATATATTTGTTAAAGTCGATAAAAAGAAAATGAAGAAGGTTTACCTAGACGAAATTTTAATTGTTGAAAGTCTAAAAGATTATATCAAAATTATTACAACTTCTTGTAAATGTATAGTTCATCAAACGTTGGGGAGTTTTACAGAAAATCTTCCTCAAGAAAAATTTATAAGAATTCATAGATCCTATACTATAGCAATAGATAAGGTAGATGCAGTAGAAGGAAATAGCTTAGAAATTGCAGGAAACCGTTACACCATAGGAAGAAGTTATTTAAATGAAGTAAAGCAAACTATTCTCCATTCAGATAATAATACAGATTAAAAATTAATAAAATTAGATATTTTGCTATTCCTTCCCCCCCTCCTGTAATCGAAAAGCTACGATTTGTACATAAATTGCTGAAGAGGGTTGCGTAATTGTAATATATCCTCCTTTTTCATAGCACTATCCTCTAGTCTTAATATCAAAATTAAGTTGTTCGCATCATAATAGATGTTAGAAAGCCCTTTCCTGATAATTTAGTGGATGTAAACTTTTAGAGATTATTATAAAAATTTATTCCGAAGGAAAAAATCTCATTATAAAGGTTGAAATAATGATAAACCTATTGAAGAATCCTATGCGATCTTAATGAAACGTGGAGTTGGTTTGGCTAACATAAACGACCGATTGAAAAATCTTTACAGCAATGATTACTACTGTGATATAAAAAACAGAGAGGATAATCGTGTGGAGACCATTATTAAAATACCCGAGAATATTTAAGTTATTCTGTATTCAATTATTTGAGATCAAATAAATAACACCCATGTAACAATACAAAGCGCTAAGACAGTTAATCCTTGTATTCCTGTAATTAAACTAAAAGAACGGTTTGTATCTTTTGCGCTCATTCCACTGAATTGAGAAACTACCCAAAAATAACTATCATTAAAGTGGGAAACAGTCATAGCGCCACCTCCTATCGCCATCACAGCCAAAGCAAATTGCAAGGGTTGCTCCCATCCCAAAGTGGGTATAATAGATGCCAATAAAGAAGACGTGATTACCATAGCACTGGTCGATGATCCCTGCGCCGTTTTGAGCACGGCGGCAATAAGAAAGATACTTGCAAGAATTATGAGATCACCAGAATTACCGGCACTCATCCATTCCGCTATAAAATCCTTTAAAGGTGTTGCCTTTAAAACTCCCCCAAACGCCCCACCAGCTCCAGTAATAATTAAAATGGGTCCAGACACCTTAATAGCTTCTATAAACCATTTAGAACCTTGACCACATTTAGGCTTCAATAAAAGCATCGCTGCTACCGCGCCAAGAAAAATAGCAACTAGCGGATTACTTATAAAATCCATTATCTCAATTTCTATTCCTGCGAAATTTGAAATAGTACCAAAAGCAATTAAAACTATAGGCAGTATAACAGGAAACATAGATCTCCCAAATGAAGGTAAAACCAAATCATCATCTTGAGAATTTTCAGCATCCAGAACTTCTTCTGTGACAATATTTTTTCCCATTCTATTTGCAAAAAACCACGTTATGGCAAGTATGGGGATCGCAAAGCAAAGCCCCGTAATGATTATCGTTCCTAAATAACCGGAAGCTCCTATATTTCCCGCAGCTGCTATGGGTCCTGGTGTAGGCGGTATTAAAGTATGGGTTGTATAAAGACCTGTTGCCAAAGCCAAACTTAAACTTGCCTTTGTTGTTTTACCCAATTTGCTCAGTTTATCCGCAAGGCCTGAAAGAAGAATAAAACCACTATCGCAAAAAACGGGTACACTCACCACAGCGCCTATTAATGAAATCGCCGGTATTATTTTTCCTTCTCCTGTAAGGGCGATAATCTTATGAGCGATACGCATAGCGCCCCCAGATTTCTCTAAAAAAACTCCTATCACACTTCCAAAAATGACGATAATACCTATGTACTGCATTAGGCCACCAAAACCTTCTTGAATTGCGTACACCAAAGTGGTGAGGGGCATCCCTGTCGCAAATCCAACAAAAAAGCAGGCTATAATAAGTGCTAGAAAGGGATGAAGCTTCCATTTTGAGGTTAAAAGGATTATTAGAATTATGGATAATGCAATGACGAGAAGAAGTGAATAACCAGTAAGCATTGCAAGGAATTTAATTGTAATTTATGAAATATAAATTTGATGGAATGAAAATCTTGATTGCACCAGATAAATTTAAAGGTTCACTTAGCGCTAAATCGCTTTGTGACGCCATTGCAGAGGGTATCTTAAAACGAAAACCAGAAGCGCATATTATAAAATTTCCGCTGGCAGATGGCGGTGAAGGATCACTCGATATTATAGAAGAGCATCTCGATCTCACCACCATTACAATTGAAGTAAATGATCCTTTATTCAGAAAAATAAAGGCTTCCTATAAAATCCACGATTATACCGCTTATATTGAAATGGCTTCTGCTTCGGGCTTTGATCTACTTACCGAAGATGAGCGCAATCCTATGCTCACAACTACGTATGGTACTGGCGAAATGATACAAGATGCAATAGACCGAGGCATCGAAAAAATATATTTATTTATCGGCGGTTCTGCTACCTGTGATGCAGGAATGGGAATGGCACAAGCATTGGGTTTTATATTTCTGGATAATGAAGGGATAGCTTTGAAAGGCATTGGAAAAAATCTTAGCGAGATCGATAAGATACTTTTGCCCGCGGATGAAACTTATACTCAAATTGAATTTATCACGCTCTGCGATGTCAAGAATCCCCTTTTTGGAAAGAATGGTGCAGCGCACGTTTTTGCTCCTCAAAAAGGCGCTTCTATAGATGAAGTAAAACAACTTGATACAGGACTAAGAAATTTTGCAATCAAGGTAAATGAATATTTGGACGAACAAGTACAACTAATTCCGGGAAGTGGCGCTGCAGGTGGTTTAGGAGCAGGAAGTATTGCATTTCTGGGAGCCAGATTACAATCTGGAATTCAATCAATTTTTGATATTGTAAAATTTGAAAAACAACTGCAAAAAATAGACTTGATAATTACGGGTGAAGGTAAGCTGGATAAACAGACTCTGAATGGTAAGGTGATTTCTGGTGTCGCAGAATATTCCAGAAAGTTGGGAATCCCATTTAATGTGATTTGCGGAGATGTAGATTTAGATGAAACAGATCTGGAAGAACTAGGCGTAAATAGGCTGGCATCTGTAATGGGAGCTGCCAAAAGTAGAGAAGATGCATTTGAAAATACTTATACCATTGTAAGTCAAATTTCTGAAGAATTATGGGATTAACATTAAATTTTCTAACCATTATTCCTATTCTTGATAATGATTAGGTTAGCCCTTAGAAAATATATTCTTCCACTTCCATATAATAATCACTGAGTTATGATTTCGCCTCGCTGATCAAAACCTTTCCACGTGTACAAGTCCTTGTAATTTTTTGTGTATTTAAGAAATTTTTATGTGTAAATATTACACACTTTTTAATCCACTATATCTTCGTGAAGCCTCATATATGCTGTAAAATCAGAATTGGTACAAGGATTGCTAAATACTAATCGAGTGACAACAGAAGTACTAACTTAAAAATAACCCATTACTATTGGGCACATATATGAGCACTAAAAATAATATTTTAAAAAAATCAGACACCCGTGGAAGGCATACCAATGCTAATAATTCCATTTTTCATGAAAAGATGACTTCAAAAAATCAGATTACCAATCCTTGGGGAGTGGTAGTGTTAATCAGTACTTTCTTACTGATGATAGGAGCTGCATATCTAGTTTATATATTGCAAAGCGACTTCTCCCAGTTTAGGTTGGATCGTATGGAAACTACTCTTGGCCTGACTTTCTTGATTATTGCATCTTCATTGTTTGTATTTAAAGGCGGATTTTTTCTCTACAATCTGTATCTGTATTTCCGCTATAAACCTATTTCTTCTGTTACAGATGAGGAATTACCTACCTGTACAGTAATCGTTCCTGCATACAATGAAGGTAAACAAGTATGGGATACCCTAATGAGTTTGGCCGAAAGTGATTTTCCAGAGGATAAATTACAATTGCTTGCTGTAGATGATGGTAGTAAAGATGATACTTGGTACTGGATGCAAGATGCTAAAAGAATCTTAGGAGATCGTTTGTCCATTTATCAACAACCCGTAAATAAAGGGAAGCGACATGCTTTGTATCGTGGTTTTAAAATTGGTACAGGAGATATTTTTGTAACAGTAGATAGTGATTCGATAGTCAAAACAGACACTTTACGAAATCTGGTAAGTCCTTTTGTTACTAATGAAAATTGTGGGGCTGTTGCCGGGAACATTAGAGTTTTAAATAATAAGAAGGCCTTACTTCCTAAAATGCTGGATGTAAGTTTTGTATTGAGTTTTGAATTTGCACGTTCTGCAGAAAGTAGCCTTAACTCGGTGCTTTGTACTCCTGGTGCTTTAGCCGCTTATCGCAGTACTGCCGTATATGGTTGTCTTCAAGATTGGATCAATCAAACTTTTATGGGTGAACCATCAGATATAGGTGAAGATCGTGCTATGACAAATATGATTTTGAAGCAAGGATATCACGTACTATTTCAAAGAAATGCATATGCTTATACCAATGTTCCAGAAAAATATAAAGGTTTATATAAGATGTTTATTAGATGGGGACGCAGTAATGTGCGTGAGAACATCGAAATGTCAAAATACGTCTTTACTAATTTTAGAGAGGGCTCTAAAGCCGGTTCAAGACTATTATTTATTAGCCAATCCCTAAAAATCATAATGAGTTATCCTTTTGTGCTATTTATGATATTTTTCATTGTGACACATCCTATATTATTCTTTAGTTCGACACTGTTAAGTATACTTGTTGTATCTAGTTTTTCGGTTTTATTTTACGCGAAACGTTACAAAGTATCACAATCTTTTTGGGCATATTCTTACAGTATTCTGTACACATTTGCCTTATTCTGGATTACACCTTATGCAATTGCAACAGCCAATAGAAGAGGTTGGTTAACTAGAGGTTTAGCTGAAAAGAAATAATAAAAAATTCATTCTAGAAGTAATTGATTAAGCCTAGTTATGGTTAATTTTTAGACTTAATTTTACCATTCAGAAAGAGAAAAGAGAGCATCCTGAGGATGCTCTCTT
>CAXBEL010000177.1:0-9464 GCA_963974735.1 uncultured Flavobacteriaceae bacterium
ATTAGTTTGTTTTCTTTCTCTCATATTCTTTTCTCTGAGTACTAATGCTCAAAAAGAAGCAGACACTTTAAAATCATCATTAGAAAATGTAGATGAATTTACAGAGTACAATATCTTTTTAGCTTCTAGACCAAGTCTCAAACTGCGTAATCTGAAAAAGAAAGCGATTTTGGAAGATCATAAATTAAACTATAAAAAAGAAGGTAAATCATTTAGCATTGGAGTACATCAATATTTGAAAACATTGAAACGTGTGGCCAATAGAAGTAGGACTTTTGACGCTTTTGAAAAGCATCTGCTAAAAAGATTTCCTAAATTAAAATCGCAAATTGAGAATGACAAATCCCTTGAGGATATTTACACTTTTGTTAGATCAAAAACCTTTAATGGATATGTTACCTCTCTACCTAGTGCTCTTTAAAGGTGGCATCTCGATGAACAATTGAGCTATTTCTCTAAGCAAATAATTTAATCCAACCTTTGTATCTTATTTTTGTTCTAAATCAAAAGATATTTATGTGGGATTTAGAAGGTAAAATAGCTTTAATAACGGGCGGAACAAAAGGAATAGGAAAAACAACTGTAGAAGAATTTCTTGACTTAAAAGCCAGAGTAATTTTTACTTCCCGCAGCAAGAAGAATGTTGAAGATCTGGAAAATAGTTTAACAGCTAAAGGATTTGAAGTTTATGGTATTGTAGGTGACGTATCTAATCACCAGGATCTCGAAAGAATTAGAGATTTCGTTGTCCAAAAATTTGAACGTTTAGATATTCTGGTTAATAATGCGGGAATCAATATTAGAAAAGATGCCACAGCATATACCACTGAAGAATACAGACAAATATTAGATATAAATCTTTTTGCACCTTTTGAGCTAAGCAGACTCCTGCATCCGTTATTAAAAAAATCAGGAAAAGCATCAATTATAAATATAGCATCTGTAGCTGCAAATCAAGATGTAAAAAGTGGAGCCCCTTATGGGATGGCAAAATCAGGTTTGCTGCAACAAACGCGTAATCTGGCGGTAGAATGGGCGCAAGACAATATTCGAGTAAATGCAGTATCACCTTGGTATACAGAAACTCCATTAACTGCATCTGTATTTAAAAATACAGAACGTTTTGATAAAATAGTAGAGCGAACTCCTATGAAACGCGTTGCACAACCTATAGAAATGGCTAATGCAATTGCCTTTTTAGCTATGGATAAATCATCATACATCACCGGCCAAAATATCATTCTTGATGGTGGTATGAGCATAAGTGCTTTATAATCTATTTGTATCCCTGAGCTTGAAGATCAAATAATTCTGCGTACAGTTTAGGATTTGAAATAAGTTCACTGTGTGTTCCCATCTCCAGAATTTTACCATTTTCTAAAACCAGAATGCGATCTGCCATTCTAACGGTACTAAAGCGATGCGAAATTATGATGCTGGTTTTACCTTCGGTAAGGCCTATAAATCGTTCAAAAACTTCATATTCGGCTTTAGCATCCAATGCCGAAGTAGGCTCATCAAGAACCATAATTTTTGCATCTTTCATATAAGCTCTTGCCAATGCAACTTTTTGCCATTGACCTCCAGATAATTCCTGCCCTTTTTTAAAACGCTTACCCAATTGGGTGTTGTAACCTTTTCTTAGTTGTTCGACAACTTCAGAAGCTAAACTTAATTGAGCAGCATTTTCTATCTTGGGTTGGTCCTTTATAGCTTGAATATCCCCTATTGCAATATTTTCGCGCAGCGTGAATTCATATCTAAAGAAATCCTGAAAAATAACCCCAAACATTTGTTGAAATTCCTGTCTTCGGTAACGTTTTATATTAATTCCATCTAACAATATTTCTCCTTGAGTGGGTTCATAAAACCGAAGTAATAATTTTATTAGAGTTGTCTTACCAGCACCGTTTTGACCAACAAAAGCCATTTTCTCTCCTGCTTTTAGACAAAAACTCACCCCTTTTAAAACCTCCTTCTTACTGCCAGGATAGGCAAAATGTACATCCCGCACCTCAATACCTTGAGTTATTTCTTCGGGTAAATCAAGATATTCTACAGTCTCTGGCTCTACCTCTAGATCGATAAAGTCAAAATAATCTTTTAGATAAAGGGCACTTTCAGTAATACGGGTAAAGTTTGAAAAGAAACTTTGCAAACTATTTCTTAATCGGTTAAAAGAAGCTGATAAAAATGTGAGCTCCCCTATTGTAATCGTACCCACTAAAACACTTCTTATTATAACTACATAAGCGCCATAGTAACAGATTACTCCCAGAGCATTAAACAATGCACTAAAGGTGCTGCGTTTTACAGTTAAATCTTTATTGATTTTAAAATAAGCGTCACTTAAATTTTTAAAGCGATCTGCCACAAAATCAGTCAACCCAAATAATTTAATCTCTTTTGCAGTTTTATCATTGGCACCTATATATCGCAAATAATCCAGCTCGCGCCGTTCTGTAGTCCAACTTCTTGTAAGTGAATACCGTTGACCGCTAAAGCGTATCTCATTAATGAACAGAGGGATAATACTTAATGCCAGGAGAACAATCAGAAGCGGCTGAAAATAAATCAATCCTGCTATTAAGGTTACAATCGAAATAATACTTTGCGCCTGTCCAAGAGCATTGCTCATGAGTCCTACCCTGCCCTGGGTCTGTGTGCGAGCTCGCTCCAGTTTATCATAAAATTCAGAATCTTCCAGATGACTCATATCTATCTCACCAGTTTTTTTAATAATGGTTACAGAAGATCTATTATTATAAAGATCCCCCATTAACCCATCTGTTATAGAAACAACTCGGCTTATGAGATCAGAAAATATAGCGATTGCAAATTCCAGTATTACATATTGCCAAAGCAAAGTATAATCCGGATTCTCTAATGCTATCTGTAAGATGATTTCATCTATAATAAGTTTTCCAACCCATAGAATCACAACGGGTGAAAAAGCATTGATCAACCTACACAATACATTGATTAAAAATAATTGGGGGCTAGTTTTCCATACCTCTTTAAAAAATCTTGGAATAAACCTTAAAGCCTGAAATGAAGCTTTAACATCCGTCTTCTTTTTATCTTTAATACTATCGAGATTGCGTGCCATAGAGCAGATAAAGTTAAGACAATAAACAGTTAAAAATATACAGTTGTCTCTTAAGAAACTCCCGCTTATTGTAACTTTAAATAAAACCAACCGCCATGTCAAATCAAGGATTAATTATACCAGAACGTAGCAGGGATATAGGAGATTTTCTAGTGGGAAGACTCTTGCCATTTCGTAAAAAACGAATGGTTGGACCTTTTATTTTCATAGATCATATGAGTCCTACAGAGTTAGGCCCAGATAAATATATGGATGTAGGTCAACATCCTCATATAGGTATTTCTACGCTTACTTTTTTAATACAAGGTGAAATAGATCATAAAGACAGCTTAGGCACAAATCAACGTATAAAGCCGGGTTCTGTAAATTGGATGGTAGCAGGAAAAGGAGTTGTTCATACAGAGCGTACGCCTCAGGATTTACGTGACGGCAAACTTACTATGCACGGGTATCAAATATGGGTTGCACTTCCCAAAGAGTTTGAATCTACAGAACCAGAATTTCATCACTTTGATGCAGATGCTTTACCTAAATGGAGAGAAGATTCTGCAGAATATACCTTAATTGCCGGGAAAGCTTTTGGAAAGGAGTCACCAGTACCTGTACATTCAGATTTATTTATGTTAGAGGTTATCGCAATAGAAGAGCATGAGATAGACTTAAAGGGAAAAGTTTCAGGAGAGGTAGGCATTGCAATAGTTAATGGGAATGTTTTTGCCTGCGACGAAAAAATAGAAGCAGGAAATATGCTCGTAAGTAAAAGTGATGACAGTTGTAAACTTAAGCTTGTAAAGGGGACGCATCTTTTCCTTTTTGGTGGAAAACCCTTTCCCGAAGAGCGACACATATATTGGAATTTTGTAGCTACCAGTAAAGAGCGTATTGAAGAAGCCAAAAAAGACTGGAAAAACAGAAAATTCCCAAAAGTTGAAGATGATGATACCTATGTACCGTTGCCAGAGAATTAATTTTATGAATTTTCCACCGCTAATTCCGGCATCTTTCTTTTATATAACAGAACCAAAATCAAGCTGAAAATGGAGCACCCAAACACAATGTAAAAAAGAGGTTTAATGCTTTCAGTAACCAAAGCTGTAACGAGAATACTGGAAAGTGACCCAAAAACCATACTTATACTTCCCACAAGTGCTGATGCACTTCCGGCTTGAATTGTAAACGGGTGCAAAGCCAAAGTGGTTACATTAGGATTTTGAAATCCTATTAAAAACAACATCAAAAACAATACAGGATATACCACCCAAAAATGTACCGAAATAATAGTAGCCGCAAGACCAAAAACAGTCAGAAGGGTTAATAGAGAACTAGTTGCAAAGGTAATCTGCAGTAAAGAAAACTTGCGCAATACAAGCCTATTCAATTGGCTACCTAATATCAGTCCAAAAGCGTTTCCCCCAAATACCCAACCAAATTGCTGTTCTGTTAAGCCAAAATATTCAATAAAAATGAAAGGAGCGCTGGAGACATAGGCCAATAGAGCCCCAATTGAAAACCCCCGAGCCATCGAGAATATAAAAAACTCCTTATTCTTAAGTATTGATATATATTCCTTAATTACAGCTTTGGGGCGCAAACTTGTTTCCAGATTGGGTGGAGCACTTTCTGGCAAAATATAAGTAACATTCAATAGCATTAGTATTCCAAAAGCGGCAAGAATGTAAAAAACAGCTTCCCAATCAAACATACCGATTACTATACCACCTACAGTTGGCGCAATAATAGGTGCTACTCCCATAATTAGCATTAGAGTAGAAAGTACATCTGCGACCTGTTTTTTCTCAAAAAGATCCCGAACCATAGCTTTTGAAGCAACCATACCCGCACAACCTCCCAGAGCCATAAAAAATCGAGAAATAATAAGCACATTTAAATTCCAACTTAGTGCTGATATAAGAGAAGCAACAACAAACAATATTAAACCAAATATAAGGGGTCTCCTTCTGCCAAAGCGGTCCATTAGAGGTCCGTATGCTAATTGTCCCAAAGCTATACCTACAAAGTAACTCGTTAAGGTTAGCCCTACTTTGCTTATATCTACGTGAAATTCTTCAGCTACGTTTGCAAAGCCAGGTAAATACATATCAATAGAAAAAGGCCCAATAGCAATAAGGGTACCTAATACTAAAACAATAACATTTTTGGATTTTGTTCTGAAGCGCTGCGTCATAACTGGTATTAACACTGCAAAATTAGAACACCATATTTGAAGCCTGACCCTTTAAAATGTTATTAAAATGGTAAAAATCTCAGAATTAATAATATGAAATTTCTGAACCTAAAAACTTATCAAACTCATAAAAATAAGAGCTTAATAAAAAGGATTTATCATTAAGAAATATCGGGCTTTAACTTAAAAAGCTAGTATAGTCAAAGCTTTAGCTCCAGAGATTACAATCTTCACCATTATAGGTTTAACGATATTTTAGCGTTAGGATTCTATAGTATTGTTATCTTGTATGGCCTAAACGCCAAAAGGCGTAGACTATTTAGACTCTTTAAACCTATCCAAAATGAAAAATACTTTTCTTCTTCTACTTGTAATGTGTGCAATGATTTCCTGTAAAAATGAAACAGAGAAAAAAGAAGATAATCCCGATATGGCTGCCACAGATTATCTCCCAACAGATGATATGACTCCAGAAGAGGATGCCGCCTGGCAAATTGCAAAGGCGAATGGAGCAGAGAATTGGGATAAAGTAAAAGAGGTACACTTTACTTTTAATGTGGATAGAAATGGGAATCACATGGAACGTTCTTGGGTATGGAAGCCACAAACAGAAGACATCACAATGATGACTCCGCAGGACACGGTAAGCTACAATCAAAAAGCAATGGATAGTTTGCAAAGAACTTCTGATAAGGGTTTTATTAATGATGCCTATTGGTTATTGGCACCTATGCATTTAGTATGGGACAGAGATGCAACTATCAAAGTTCAGGATACAGCTACCGCGCCTATTAGCAAAGAAAAAATGCATAAAATAACACTTACTTATGCTGATAAAGGAGGTTATACACCTGGTGATGCTTATGATTTTTTCTATGATGACCAGAACATGATTCAAGAATGGATTTATAGAAAAGGTGATGCTACAGAGCCTTCTATGATTACAACTTGGGAGGATTATGAAGATTATAACGGCATAAAAATAGCCAAAACTCACAACGGTGCAGATGGTGGGGTAAAACTTTATTTTACCAATATAGATGTCAAAACAAAATAAAATTTAATTTACTTTCTCTTTAAACCCGCTGCAATTATACCTGCAAGTATTGAAAAACAAAGCAGGGCTATAAAGCTACTTTTCAAGCTGAAAGTTTCAGCAAGAAAACCTAAAAAAACAGGCCCAAGAAGCATTCCTGCAAAACCGGTTCCTGCAATAAAGCTAACACCCTCAGCTGATGCTATTCCATCGAGTTTACCACTGTAACGAAAGAGTTCTGGCACTACTACAGAAAAACCTAATCCTACAAGGGCAAATCCTAGGATTGCCACCCAAGTAATTGCAGTAAGAATAAGACCAAAACCTAAAGATGACACAACTAGTCCAGCAAGCATTATTGCCCGAGAACCATAACTTGCGCTGATAGAATCCCCAAAAAACCTACCAAAAGCCATAGTGGCGTTAAAAATTGTGTAGCCTAAACCTAATAATGTGGTGGCAGCTAAAGTTACTTTTTCAAGATAAAGGGCACTCCAATCTACAATAGCTCCTTCTGCCCCCATTATTAAAATTCCTATTATACCTAATCCTATTAAAGGGCGTAAACTTTTTAATTTAAAGCTCGCTTCCCTTATCTGAGGAGCAGCAACAATATTTTTATAGTTCTTGACAAAAAAGAGGTTTGTAAAAATCATAAGTACCACTATGATTAGGAGATGCGTAAGCGCGTTTGGCATAAAAGGAACCATAAAAATCCCCAATCCACCGCCTATCATTCCCCCAAGACTAAAAAAGCCGTGAGATACTGACATAAAATGAACTCTATCTTTTTTCTCAATTTCAGTGACCAAGGTATTCATGGTCACATCCATTAAACCAGAAAATACACCTACAACAAACAAAGAGGAACATAAAAGCACATAAGTATTTACTGCAAATGGACCTATAAAACTTATGCAGTAGCCCATAACTGCAAAAACCATAAGATTACCAACACCAAAACGATTAACTAGTTTGGGAACAAATCCTACGGTGCACAATGTACCTAAAGCGATAAAAAAAACAGCAAAACCCAGTTCACCTTCCGATATGCCTATATTCTCTTTGATGCGTGGTATATAAATTGCCCAAGTACCAAAAACAACATTTAATGTTGCAAACAATAGTGCAGGAGAAAAATACCGCGGACTACTAAATATAAGTTGCAATGCTTTCATAGCTACAAATTACTGATTCAATTTCTTCAAAACAGCAAAAATCTTAACCGCTTTTAAAACTATTATAATTCCTATTTTTGTTAGACTATGCTAGAAACAGAAATAACATCGTATAAAAACAACTTGGCTTATGCTAAAGAAGCAGATTCACAAGATCCTTTAGCACACTTTGCTGAAAAATTTAATTTTCCAAAAGATGAAAATGGTAAGAAACTCATTTACCTATGTGGAAATTCCTTAGGATTACAGCCTAAAAACGCTAAAGATTATATTCAGCAAGAACTTGATCATTGGGCGAAGATTGGTGTAGAAGGGCATTTTAGAGCTAAAATCCCCTGGACAACCTATCACGAAAGCCTATCTAAAAACATGGCAGAAATCGTTGGAGCAAAACCAGGTGAAGTAGTTATCATGAATACCCTAACTACTAACCTGCATTTAATGATGGTCTCTTTCTACAGACCAACAAAAAAAAGGCATAAAATTCTAATAGAAAGTGACGCCTTTCCTTCTGATAGTTATGCTGTAAAATCTCAGATTAATCATCACGGTTACGATCCAGAAGCCAATCTTATTTTATGGAAACCACGAGAAGGGGAAGAACTTTGCCATATGGAAGATCTAGAAGCCATAATGGAAAAACATGGCGAAGAGATAGCATTAGTGATGATAGGTAATTCCAATTATTATACGGGGCAAAAATACCCAATGAAAGAAATTACCGAATTGGGTCATAAATACGGCTGCAAGGTAGGTTTTGACTTGGCTCACGGAGTAGGAAATATCGTTGCCGATCTTCATGAGAACGGACCTGATTTTGCGGTATGGTGTACCTATAAATATTTAAACAGCGGCCCAGGAAGTTTGGGCGGGTGTTTTGTGCACGAGCGCCACGCGAACAATAAAGATATTCCAAGATTCACTGGGTGGTGGGGCCATAATAAAGATACCCGTTTTAATATGCGTGTAGATTTTGATGCACTCCCCGGTGCAGAAGGCTGGCAGCTTAGTAATCCACCCATACTTTCTATGGCGCCAATTCGTGCTTCGCTGGATATTTTTGCAGAAGCAGGGTTTCAAAACATCAGAAAGAAATCTATAAAAATTACGGGATATCTAGAATATCTAATCAATGAGATACAGGACGATCGGATAAATATAATTACTCCTAAAAATCCTGAAGAACGCGGTTGCCAACTTTCCATACAGGTAAAAAATGCAGACCGCAGCTTACACGATGGATTTATGAATGCAGGTATAATATGTGATTGGCGTGAGCCGGATGTTATTCGTGTCGCTCCTGCTCCACTTTATAACAGTTATGAAGACGTATATGAGATGGTTGTGCGTTTAAGACAGCTTCTAGAAGAATAACACTATGAACGAACAAGAGCATATACTCATAATAGGTGCTGGCCTTTGCGGTTCTTTACTCGCATTGCGAATGGCACAGCGTGGTTATAAAGTAACCCTTATCGAAAAACGCCCAGATATGCGCCATGCTGAGATCGAAGCTGGCCGCTCTATCAATCTTGCATTTTCAGACCGAGGTATGAAAGGCATCCGATTAGTAGGTTTGGAAAAAGAAGTGGCTCCGCTTTGCATCCCTATGAATGGCAGAATGATTCATGAAGAATCTGGTGAAAACTTCATGAGTCCATACAGCGGCAGGGATTATGAGTTTATAAATTCTATTTCGCGGGCAGATCTTAATATTATGCTTTTAAATGAATGTGATAAAATGGAAAGCATTACGATGCTTTTTAACCGGAAATGTACTCAGGTAAAGCTCGAAAAAGCAGAAGCGACTTTTGAAGATTATAATACAAAAGAAAATAGAGTTATAAAAGCCGATGTTGTTATGGGTGCAGATGGCGTAGGTTCTGCTTTACGCCAAAGCATGTTTCAGCACAGAAAATTTCTTTTTAGTTATGCACAGGATTATTTGACCCATGG
>CAXBEL010000178.1:0-9443 GCA_963974735.1 uncultured Flavobacteriaceae bacterium
AAGGTTTTCCTGGTGGTTTGCTCCAGGCAGCCAATTAACCCTTCTTTACAGAAATGCAATTGAAAGCTATATAGGAATGGCAAATCAAAGACTTTCTGATAATTTTAAATATTTATTTGACCAGCCTCAAACAAATAATCTTTCGCTGCGAGTAAGTTATTATCTGGATTACAACAGGATGAAAAACTGGTTTAGCAGTAATTCTACAATGGATAATTCAACAGACCCCAGAAACATAAAAATGGGTAAATAAGGTATTTATGATACCTATTTGTTTTCCAGTTCCTTCTAATTCATTCCTTCTGCTTTATTTATTAATTTCACAGAAATAGCTGGTAGAATCTCATCCTTTCTAGCCAGGATATTTTAAATCTCCCAAATAAATCTTAAAAACTGTTAAACTTCATAAATTGTTGTAACTATTTGATTTCTAAATAGTCTATTAGGTAACATCAATTAAAATCAAACAATTATGAAAACAATTCAAACTTTGGTACTGGCTATCGCAATAGCAAGTAGCAGCGTACTTCAAGCAAGTACTGAACCAACAAAAGATGAACGTCCAACCACTATTTGTAAAGCAGTAGGTCAACTTCTCGATTCTCCTGACTTTCAATTAGAAAAAGAAACTACAGTCAAAGTAACTTTTACTGTAAATAAGGAAAACGAAATCGTTGTACTTGAGACAAATGCAACGAGTGATTTCATCGAAGATTATATCAAGACTAGACTTAATTACAAAAAATTGAATGTCCCTGCTGAATGTGGAAAGTATTATTTCCTACCTGTGAGGATAAAAGAATCTAGATAGTCTTAAGTCGAGCTAAGGAAAAACCCAGTCATTGACTGGGTTTTTTATTTCTTATAAAACTAAAAGCGCCAAAAAGTCATATTGAAACCTCTTAAAAACGACATAATGTCGCCTAAATTTGAATGGTATTTATTTTGCTAATACTCTTATGAAATTATTAAAAACCTAAAATTTTATAGATATGAGCTTAGTTAAAAGAACAAACGAGAACTGGTTACCATCTATTTTTGATGATATGTTTAAAACAGATTGGTTAGGAGGAACTACTAATGTTAATAGTATAGGAGTGAGCATTCCAGCTGTAAACATTATGGAAAAAGACGAAAGTTTTGAAGTTGCCGTAGCTGCTCCTGGAAAAACCAAAGACGATTTTAATATTGAGTTGGACAATGATGTGCTGACCATTTCTGCAGAGCAAAAAACTGAGAATGAATCTTCTGATAAAAATGGAAGATTTACTAGAAAGGAATTTAGCTATAGCACTTTTAAACGTGCTTTTAGTTTACCAGAAACTGTTGATAATGAAAAGATCAACGCTAAATATGAGAATGGGGTACTAAATATCTCAATTCCTAAGAAAGAAGAAGCTAAGGTGCAAGCAAAACGCCTTATAGAAGTTTCATAAATTGATTTTTGATTAGTTAGTAAGTAAAACCGCGATTCTTAAATGAATCGCGGTTTTCTATTTATGCCAGTTCTTTAACCTGTTCTTGCATTCTTTTTATCTGATCGCGCAATTTTGCTGCTTCCATAAAATCTAAATCTTTAGCCGCTGTCTCCATCGCTTTTCTGGTTTCTCGTATTCTTTTTTCTAACTGTGGTTTTGTAAGATATTCTGTATCCTGTTCTGCGGCCAAATTGGTTATTTCTTCAGCTTCAATTTTATATTTTTCCTTTTTCGCAAGAGCATTTACAAGTGATTTTTTAATCGCCATTGGGGTTAAATTGTGCTCCGTATTATATTGGATCTGCTTTTGTCGTCTGTACTCAGAGCCATCAATGGTTTCCTGCATACTTCTGGTTATTTTGTCCGCATACATAATTGCTTTACCATTTATATTACGAGCGGCCCGCCCTATTGTTTGGGTAAGTGATCTATTGCTGCGTAAAAACCCTTCTTTGTCTGCATCGAGTATGGCAACCAAAGAGACTTCAGGAAGATCAAGACCCTCCCTCAACAAATTGACCCCCACAAGTACATCAAAAATACCTTTTCTTAAATCAGACATAATTTCTACGCGCTCTAGAGTATCCACATCAGAATGGATGTAGCGGGTTCTAATACTTATTCTGCTTAAATATTTAGTCAGTTCTTCAGCCATACGTTTGGTTAGTGTTGTAACCAATGTACGTTCGTCCAGATCAACTCTTTTTTGAATCTCTTCTATAAGATCATCTATTTGGTTTAAACTCGGTCTGACTTCAACAATTGGATCTAATAGACCTGTTGGACGAATAATTTGTTCTACATAAGTTCCTTCAGACTTTTGAAGTTCGTAATCTGCGGGAGTAGCACTCACATAGATAACCTGATTTTGCAGAGCTTCAAATTCTTCAAATTTAAGAGGTCTGTTATCCATTGCAGCAGGAAGGCGGAAACCGTAATCAACAAGATTTTCCTTTCTGCTTCTGTCACCACCGTACATAGCACTTACCTGAGAAACAGTAACGTGACTTTCATCTACAACCATAAGATAGTCATCAGGAAAATAATCCAATAAGCAGAATGGGCGCGTTCCTGGTTCTCTACCATCCAGGTATCTTGAATAATTTTCAATACCTGAGCAGTAACCCAATTCACGTATCATTTCAAGATCAAAATTGGTACGTTCTTCCAGTCTTTTAGCTTCCAGGTGTTTTCCAATTTCTTTAAAATATTCCACCTGTTTGACCATATCAAAACCTATTTGGTCAATCGCACCCTGCAAGCGATCAGGGCTGGTAACAAACATATTTGCAGGATAAATATTTAGGCGTTCGTGTTTTTCAAGAATCTCATTCGTTTGTACATCGAAAGATTCAATTTCTTCAATTTCATCACCAAAAAAATGAATACGAAATGCATTATCGGAATATCCCGGAAAAACATCTACAGTATCTCCTTTTATTCGAAAGTTACCACGGTTAAATTCTGCTTCAGTCCTGCTATACAAACTTTGTACGAGCCTTTTAAGCAATTGAGTGCGGGAAATAACCTGGTCCTGTTTTATAGAAACGACATTTTTTTGAAATTCAACAGGATTACCGATACCATAAAGACATGATACAGAAGCTACCACAATTATATCTCTGCGTCCAGAAAGTAAAGAAGAGGTTGTACTGAGTCTTAATTTTTCGATTTCCTCATTAATAGAAAGATCCTTTTCTATATAAGTTCCCGACGAAGGTATGTATGCTTCTGGTTGATAATAGTCGTAGTAAGAAACAAAATATTCGACTGCATTTTTAGGGAAAAACGCTTTAAACTCGCTGTATAATTGGGCTGCAAGTGTTTTGTTATGGGCTAAAACCAAGGTTGGTTTTTGAACACTTTCAACCACATTTGCAACCGTAAATGTTTTTCCACTTCCTGTAACGCCTAAAAGTGTCTGATAACGTTCATCAGCATTTAAACCATTCACAAGTTGTTTAATAGCTGAGGGTTGATCTCCAGTAGGAGAGAATTCTGATTCTATTTGAAATTTCAAGATTTAGCTTTTTATGTAAATTTAAGCTATTTCAGGATGAGTAAAAAGAGATAGCTTTATGAGTGGGAATTGATAATCTCTTGTAGAAAAAGCCCTTAAAATTTGATTAACGTTTTAATGTGAAATGTGATTTTACCTCTCGACCGTCTTCAAATATTATATGAAACCAGTAATCATCAGAAGGAAGTGGTCGGCCATTAAAATTGCCATCCCAGCCTTGTGATCGTGCACTCAACTGCTTGAGTAATTTACCATATCTATCGTATATATAAATTACGGTATTAGGCTGAATTTCATCATTTACACCTCTCACTTGCCAATAATCGTGATACCCATCCCCATTTGGAGTAAAATATTTTAAATACCCCAATATGCTGAAATCTTCGGAAACAATACCACAGCCATCTTTTGACCTCACAAAAAGAGTATAGAAACCTGGAACTAAGTTATTAAATATATTTTCATCTTGATAAGGACCGGTTTCGTCTAGAGCAAACTCGTAATTCCCATTTCCAGAAACTGTTATAATCGCTGTATTATTGTCTGAAAGATCTGTTGTTTCTATACTTACAATAGTTGCAAGCTCACGTTCTATTATGTTTACAGTTCGAGACCTTTCACAGCCGGTATCTAAATTTGTTACCGTTAGTGTATGCTGCCCAATTAAATTAGTTTCTAGGTATTCAGTAGTTTGCCCTTCTGGCAACCATTGGTATGCATAATTATCACGGGAATCGAGTTGGTAATCCGGTTGTATTACTGTTTTTTCTGGAAATGTAGTTGCACAGTAGTACGCTTCTTCCATAAGATCAAAATTAGGAAGTTCGTTTACGGTCAATTCGACTTTATGAATAGCATAACAGGAGGCATTATTTTCAAGACGCGCATAAATTGTTTGTAAATACGGTGTTTCGTTTAAATAAAGATCTGGCAACAACTCATCTGAAGTTTTTAATAACGCGGCTTCCTCTGTCAAATAATAAAATACTTCTGGATTGTTGAGTTGGTTACCAATAAGTTCTGAATCTGCATCTCTTAAATTGAATCCAGCATAACCATCTTCTTCTATGTCACATTGATTAAGAATTACGGTTCTGGATTGATTATTTGAAACACCTAGTTGAAATGGAACTATTACATTACAATCGGCAGGATTTGCAATATAGGCGTATAAGGTTTGATTGGGCGAAGTATTGTAATATACATCTGGATCGAGAGCATTTACTCCATTTTGGGCATCTTGCTGAGTTTCATAAAAAATAGCGGAAAGAGTTGGGTCATTTCCTGTGATAAGAGGTGTAGCCTCGTTTAAATTAAATGCACTCAATCCATCTGAAGATTCTGAATCTTCACAATTAATTAATGTAACAGGATTTAATGGCTGGCTGGGATAATCATAGTAAAAAACTTCGGCTAAACCTCGTAATGGGCAAGTGCCATCATTAAAGTCAATCGTAAGTTCATACTGCTCGTTATAAGGAAGTGTTGAATTCGCAGGTCTGGAAATAGTAATTTGATTTGTCGTTTCACCAGTAACTACGGCTCCATCTTTATACCATGTATAAATTGCTCCTGGGACATTGTCATAAGACAATACATAGCTTTCATCTGCGCACAGATTCAAAATACTTGAGCTTACATTATTTTGAATGATATCTACAGTGTTAAATAAAGATTGGTTGAATGGCGGTAAACCCTGCAAACTATTACCGCTCCCAAGATTGATAGCATTAAGTATATAATTACAAGCTAATCCTGCACTATTGGGTTGATCAATCACTGATAGATAAGGCAATCCCCGATCGTAATTTCCGCTCATAGCGCGATAAATTCTCCCATCTGGTCCCAATTGTAGACTTCCTCTATATAAGGTATTTTGATCTTCAATTATAACTTGGCTACTTATAATATCTGTATTTTGTAAATCATATTGAAATAATGAAGAAGAATGATCTATTGCACTCCCATTAATAGGAAGATCATTAGAGCTGCTAACATAAAGATATCTATTATCTGGCGAAAACTCAACACCATAAGGTGCAAAGTCTGGACTGTTTAAAGGGATTGAAAGCGGATTTCTAGCCCTACCTGTAGCAGAATTAAAATCGAGTAAGTAAAGTCCAGATTGCATATTGGCGCAGGCTAATTTTGTACCGTCCGGAGAGAATTTAAGATTCCCTCTTACATCATCTACTGTCATACTTACTCTTGACTTTACAGGATTAGTATTGACTCCGGTGGTAGAAATACTAAAGGCATAAAATGTGTCCAGATTTCCTTCTCCACCAGATTCTGTGGATAGAGTAACCATCCATATAGTATCTGTGTCACAACCTCTTACAACTGCACTTAATTTTTCAGCCGAATTGCTTAATAATTTGATATTCTTATCAGTAATCTCGCCATCAGGGTTATTTGTAAAATCCACTACAGAATAATTGACTCCATCGTTACCCCCATCAATGGCATTGTCGACGGTAAAAACATAGTATATGTTAGTGTCGAGAGGTTTCGGTATTATAATAGCAGATTGTGAACTGGATTTATCTCCCAATAAGCCTGTGCCATTGATCATTACCTCGTGATTGCGATTATAGACCAGAGAGCCATCTGTATAAAAAAGTAGGTTACCTCCTGTATCAGAAATACTGGCACAACCCTCTATAGTATTTAATTTACCATTATTAAGTGCCGAGGGAGGATTTGTACTGAAGGTTATTCCTGCATTATCCCCAAAATACCAATTATTAGCAGCTCCCTGTGAATAAGTATAACTTAATGACAATAGGAAGATGAAAATGGTAAAAAATAATTTCATAGCGGAGAGTATCCTGCTAAAATACTATAAATCACGCTTCTTTAAAAGGGCATAAGTACCATATATAAAAAAGAAAATCCAAAATAACACAATTAGCACTTCGTACCAGTGAACCGCATAGTCAATATTGATATCTGCTTTAAGTTGATTGGCAGCCGTTTGAATAAAATCTAATCGCTCAAAGGGCCTATTAATTAAGTTGCTCATAGCTTCCAATGGGAAGAACTGTATAATATTATCTGCTATGTTTGTACCCTTAAAGACCTTGAAGTTTAAAAATGCATAAAGAATATTTTCGACAATCCACCAGACGAATAAAAAGCCAAGGGCAAAAGCAGATCTTTTTACTAATACACCTAAGAAAAGACAGAAAGAGAAAAATGCCACAAGTTTTAAAAAGTAGGCGAATATAAAATCTGTTTCTCTTATAACTATCCCGAATTCAGTATAATCTGAAAAGGAATATCCCAAAATAACAGTAAGAAGAAAAACAAAAATGGTAGAAATTAAAGCAAAAGCGATTACCGTGTAGAACTTAGATAAGACAAATTCCCATTTACTCAATCCGTCGATTAAATTTTGTTTTAATGTCCTATTGGTATATTCATTAGACATCATTGAAACAATAACAACTGCCAAGAAAAATTTAAGTATGGCTGCCATATAGGTATTAAAATGCCATATAAAAGGAAAATTAAAGATTCCCTGATCTGCAATGCGTATTTGTACATCGCCAAAATTAAATTCAATTGAGGCTATTAATGCAATGAATGTGAGAATAATAAAATAGGTAGTTGCCAAAATTTTTGACGACCGACTGTATTTTAGTTTGTGTAATTCTATATTGAGAAGTCGAAACATTTAGGGCTTAATTTAGGTTGTTGGTAAGTTGTAAAAATTGTTCTTCAAGACTTTCTTTTCTCTTTACTAGGTGGGTCAGGATTATTCCTTCCTTGAACAATTGAGAATTGAGATCCTCTGCAGAAAGCGGAGTCTTTAAAAATGCGGTCACTAAACCTCCTTCTGTTTTTATAGAACCAAAATCTGAATGATTTTCTAAATACGCCATCAATTTATTTTCTTGAAGACTTTTTAATTCAAAGAATCCTTGACTTGCATTTAACTCATCAACAGGCCCCGCATATAATTTGACTCCTTTTCTTATAATAACTACGTGAGTACATACTTTTTCTACTTCGTCAAGCAAATGAGAAGCAAGAAGAATAGTCGTTCCATCTGCTGCAATCTTTTTGATTATTTCCCGTATCTGATGAATTCCCTGAGGATCAAGTCCATTTGTGGGTTCATCTAGAATTAAAATTTCCGGATCATTAAGCAGTGCAGAGGCAATTGCCAAGCGCTGTTTCATACCTAAAGAAAAGGTGCGGAATTTGCTGTTCTTTCTGTCCAAAAGACCTACAACTTCAAGCTTTTCATCAATTTTATCCGGACTAACCCCTTTTATTTGGCAAACCAATTTAAGGTTCTGTGAGGCAGTCATGTAAGGATAAAAATTAGGACGCTCGATAATGGCGCCTACCTTTTTTAAAGCTTGGTGTGTCGAATTTTTTCCATCAAACCATTGAAAGTTACCGGCGGTTGGATTAACCACATTAAGAACCATTCCTAAAGTTGTCGATTTGCCACTTCCATTAGGTCCTAAAATGCCGTAAACATTACCTCTGTTGATGGTGAACGAAAGATCATTGACAGCCTTAACAGGGCCAAAGCGCTTTGTTAGGCCATTAAGCGTAAGAATTTTATTCAAAAGATTAGTTTTATGATTGATGTTCTCTTACAAGACGTTTATGTATCCCATTTGTTACAGGGCTTTCTTATCTTTACCAAAATAAAAAAGCCAATGGAAGAAAAGTTAATGTCCCGTAAAAAGCCTACCTATCCTGTTGGTGACAAGCTAAAGGAATATTTAGTTAAATACAACCGTGATACTAAAATTCCTGTGTTTTACGATGATCTTCTCCGTTTTTCAGGAGGGGTTAATGTCTATGATAAACATGATAATGATACGCTGTGGATTAGCGTTTATTATCCAGAGCACGAGCGTAAGGAGATTGAAGATAGTCTAAAACAGGTTTATACAATTCTTCATTCTGATGGAAATGAGAGCATTTTACCTTTTTTAAATGTTGCCGCTATAGACTATTGCACCTTTGGTAATTCAAAACCTTTCCGCATAAAAATCAAAAATATTTTTAATGATAACTACACCTATTTCTATGTAAAAAAGGCTGATGCAAGTAGAATTTATGGTTTAGAACTTGAACATATACTTTCCCCAAATAGGATTAACTTTTTGGTATATAAAGATACCCTTATAGAAGAGCATATTGTAGGAATTCCCGGGGATGAATTTATACAGAATTATCTGGAAGATTCTGATGATGTAGGAAAGTCTCAATTGGCCAAAGAGTTTGTGAAGTTTAATGAGCGTTGTATGATTTTGCTTTTAGGCGATATGCGATCTTATAATTACGTTGTAATTCCCACGCACGACTTTGATCATATAAAGTATAAAATAAGGGCCATAGATTTTGATCAGCAGTGCTATGAAGGCAATTTTAAGGTGTATAGACCCCACTTTTTTAAAGAGAACTTTAAAATGGTCGATTTGGTTTCTTCGCGTTTGGGAAACAGCTCTATAGAACAGTATAGAAAAGAAGAAAGAGCAGTGCTTGCCAAGCGTATAATCAATTCAAAATCTAGGTTAAGACGACTCCTCAAATGTATGACTACAGATACTATTTCTACAGATGAGAATCTTGTGCGACTGCGCACGGAGTTATATGATTATACAATGGATATGAAGTTTAGACGAGCTAAATCTATGGGGCAAATCGTAAAGACCGCCCTCGATTTTGTTCAGCGTAATTATGAAGATGTTAGTATGAAAAGGCTACTACAAGCGTCTTATTAACTCTTTTCCTCTTTATTGAAATAAACAAGGTAGTAATACATCTGTTTTTCTTCATCCCAACCTTTCTCAACAAATTTCTGAGCGCTTTCTGGGTTGATAAAATCCATTTTTATCTGGATATTTGTATCTAGATTTATTACGTTTTTAATCTTTTTACGAGCAGCTGTAACTGCAGTATTTGCAATAGGGAAG
>CAXBEL010000179.1:0-9344 GCA_963974735.1 uncultured Flavobacteriaceae bacterium
CTTATGGTAAGGCATTTATCTCCAACCCCACAGGGGATTCCCATTGAGGTATTCTGTTTTAGTAAGGATAAACGCTGGGAGAGCTATGAGCATATTCAGGCAGATATATTTGACCATATCCTTGCAGCAGTTTCATACTTTGATTTAGAACTTTTTGAAGAGCCTTCTTCTACAGATATATCTAAAATAACAGAGCTTTTGGCGACCAAACCAAAAAATTGATGTTATATTAGCCTACGACTGACAAAAAAGGCTACCCTATTTATGAGATTAAAAAGCTTCCTACAAATTTTTGGGGGGATTGCTGTGGTATTAACTCTTCTTCCTCTTATCGCTGTAAATTACTGGTGGATAAGGGTTTTTGACTTTCCACATACCCAACTTACCATTCTCACGCTTAGTGCTATTTTACTGTACTTTTTTCGTTTTGATATTAGATGGGCAAAGGATTATGCCTTTATGACCATTATGGTGGCTTGTTTTGTATTTCAGTTATCAAAGATTTACCCCTATACTCCTATAGCTGGTCTTGAAGTTTTAGAAAACACAAAAAGTGACCCTAAAACAAGTTTTAAAATCTTCACAAGCAATGTTTTACAATCTAATGAAGATAGGGAATTGTTGCTGGAGGAAATTGGCAGAAAAGATCCAGATGTGATGATACTTTCTGAGACAGACAAAGTTTGGCAGAAGGAAATCGTTTCTAATATCTCTTCAGAATATAAATATAAGTTGGAAGTACCCTTAGAAAACACCTATGGTATGTTGCTTTATTCTAAGTTTAAATTACTTAATCCTACAGTACGTTATTTGGTAGATGACAGCATACCTTCTATACATACGAAGTTTTTACTGCCGTCAAAAGATACCATACAATTATATGCTATTCACCCCACTCCACCTATGCCACAGCACAACCCCTCATCTTCAGATAGAGATGCAGAAATGATGTTAGTAGCAGAAATGAGCAGAAAATCAAAACTGCCAGTAATCGTTATGGGAGATTTTAATGATGTCGCGTGGTCCAATACAACAAGTTTGTTTAAAAATGCTGGCGAACTTCTGGATCTGCGTATAGGCAGGGGTTTTTTTAATACATATAATGCTAAAAACCCGATTTTACGATGGCCTCTAGATCATATATTTATTTCTGAAGAGTTTCGGGTAATAGATGTGGAAAGGGGTAATGACATTCACTCAGACCATTTCCCTTCTTATGCATATCTTAGTTTTGAACCCGAAGTTTCTTTAGCACAAAAGCCAAAGCCAGCCACAAAAGAACAATTAAAACGTGCAAATAATCAAATAAAAATAAGGAAAGAAGAAAGAGGAAAATTATCGCATAAAAGCATTAAATAACTTCTAAACTTGAATAGTTTCTAATCAATTTTTGAAGCAATCTGACTCTTCAAAATATCAACTTCTGCGTTTTAGGGCCTCTTTATAATACTTTTCTTACTTACTTACAGCCATTTCATATTTAATAATTATTAACCGTTTAATTATGAATTTGATAAGTTGAACAATTATCCGTGATAATTATCATTATAAACGATGAGATTACATTATAATCGTTCAATATGTTAACTTTTTACCAAAAATGTGTTAAATACCTAAACATCAGAAACTTAAAGCAGTTATTCTTCGTAACTATAGATAACTAATATTTATTAACTATAGAATCAAAATTATGAAGAAACAAAAAATTACTGTGACCACAGCTAATGGGCGCAACAGACGTAAATTCCTCAAAGTAGGTGGACTGGCCTTAGTAGGCTCCGGTTTATTATTAGCTTGTGACGATGATGAAGAAATGATGGGTGATGATGATGGAGGAATGGAAGGAGATGACGGCGGAGGAGATGACGGTGTCTTTGACCTTGGAGGTGGAGATCGCGGAGTTTTAAACTACGCGTACGCATTAGAACAATTGGAGGCAGCTTTTTACACTAACGTTTTAAACGGAACTTATTGGGGAGGAGCTGGCGAAATGGAAAAAAAGATATTAGAAGATCTTTATAATCACGAAGTAAATCACAGGGAATTCTTTAAGGCTGCGTTAAATGCAACTTATTCTTCAGAATTAGTACTTCCCGCAAATTTAGAATTTGATTTTAGTACAGTAGATTTTAATGATAGAGATTCAGTTTTAGGAACTGCTAGATTACTTGAGGACACTGGTGTGTCTGCATATAATGGAGCAGGTAAAATAATCGAAACTGGAGCTTATTTAGTAATTGCAGGTAAAATAGTTTCTGTAGAAGCACGCCATGCTGCTGCGATTAGAAGCATCATAGGTGGTGATATGGATGACTTCACCTTTTTTGCGGGTGATGATGTTGTAGATCCAGCTACTGGTTTAGATATGGCTTTAGATCCGTCTGCAGTAATAGGTGCCGCTGGAGGATTTTTCATCACTCCATTCACAGCAAACGAATTACCGTAATTAAAACACTAACTATTAAAGACTAAAATCATGAGTATTATAAAATTTTTAGAAGAATTCACAACAGACAACTTGATGAACAAGGCATCCTCGCGAAGAGCAATGTTTGGTTCTTTGAGTTCTCTAACTAAGAAAGCAGCAGTTGCGGCAGTCCCATTTGGACTGGCTACAATGGGAAATAAGGCAAAAGCGGCAACAACTTCATCCGCCTATGCAGATCCCACATCAGCATTGCAATTAGCGCTTTTATTAGAGTATATTGAAAAGGACTTTTACATTCAAGCGTTAGACTCTGGTGTTTTGAGCACTTATCCAAAATCTGAGGCGGTGTATATGCAAATTTCAAAGCATGAGACTGCTCACGTAGCACTTCTTCAAGGCGCTTTGGGAGATGCAGCATTTGATGCTCCTTCAATAGATTTTACTTTGGGAGGTAACTTTGATCCTTTTGCAGAAAAATCTGATACAGACCCTATGATAGCTTATGGTCAGATACTTGCTTTAGCTCAAGCTTTTGAAGATCTGGGTGTACGCGCATACAAAGGTCAAGCTACTAATGTTATGAGCGATCCTGCACTTCTTACTGTTGCATTACAAATTCACTCTGTTGAAGCAAGACATGCTTCCGAAATACGCAAATTACGTGGATTGGATGGATGGATTACAGGAAGTGAAAGAGGCGAAGGGATGCCATTTTTTACACAAGCTGTTTATGTTAATGAAGAAAATACCACACACGGCGGTGTAGATGTTACTATGCTGGGTGATGATGCCCCTTTTGGGTTTGAATCTTCAACACAAGCATATGACGAAACATTAACTTTAGACGATGCAGGAGAAATTGCTGCATTATTTTTAAGCTAAGTTAATTAGACACTTTTAAATATGAGCCACCCCCAATGGGTGGCTTTTTTATTGCTATTTTTCTCAAATGTGTGCTTTATAACAGCCGCTCAAGGCTATTTCTAACATTTTCTTGGCAATCAAACCTCCTGCTAATGCCTAATTTTAAAAAATTGAATATTTATGCTGCAAAATGAAGCCCCTAAAGAAACTGAAACAATACGCGAATCCTTTATAGGGTTTTATAATAGCATTATAGAACAATTACCTGGGATTGCTGTAGGCCTCCTACTTATTATTGTGGGCGTTTTATTGGGTACATGGATAGGAAATTTTGCAAAGAGAAAAATATCTGCACGTACCAATGATCCTTTAATGAGCAAATTTTTAGGCAAGGCTATTCGCTTTACCTTTATTATAATTGCGATAATGGCAGGATTACGCGCCGCTGGACTGGGTGGGGTAGCTACAGGAATTCTCACAGCTGCAGGGGCAAGTGCGGTAGTATTAGGTTTTGCTTTTAAGGATATAGGTGAAAACTTTATTGCCGGTATTATTCTCGCATTTAACAGACCCTTTGATGTAAATGATACGGTTGAGATTGGAGATAATTTTGGAAAAGTTCAAGCTTTGGAATTTAGGTATACAAAACTCAAAACCTTTGACGGTAAAGATGTTTATATACCCAATAGTGATGTACTAACAGAGCCGGTAACCAATTATACCGAAGATGGCTTTTTTAGATGGAGTTTCATAATAGGTATTGCTTATGAAGATAATATTGATGGTGCAAAACAAACGGTAATGGAAGCTCTAAGAAAAGAGCCTAATGTAATAGAAGACGAAGAGCACGAGAACTTTGTTATTGAAGATGAACTTGCCACAAGTACCGTAAATCTAAAAGTATTCTTCTGGGTCGATACCAAAGATTTTAGAAGAATGGCTTTAATAACTAAAGGAAATGTGGTGCGTGCTGTAAAAGAAGCTCTTGAAGATCACGGATATTATATGCCAGCCGATATACAAGAAATAAAGCTATATGGAGGAGAAAAAGAATTTCCTGTACGTCTTGCACAAAATATTATTGAAGAAAAACCTAAAAATTAAAGATTTTTATTTGGTCGAATCTACCTTCTCAAATTTCATACAAGGAATGATGAAAAATAAGAGTGCAAAACTTAAAATTAAATTGATTGCCATGGATATCAACCACTTTGGCGAGGAAATATAAGCCGAATCTACTAAATAGTCTGCTATAATAGCACCACTTATTAATCCTAGAACAATTACCAGAGCAACAAGATACCTATTTCTCATTGCTGGCTCTTGAACCGTACCGCAGTTGGAGCATTCTATATTTCTATAATTAAAAGCAAAGCTCTTAAAAACTAAGCCATAACTTAAAGTTTCATTGCATTTAGAACATCTAGCCATAAGTCAATTTTATATTATGTTAAATTAATCTTCTAAACGATCTTTTACAAATTCAATTTTGGTTTTACCGTGAGGCTTGGCTTTTCCATGTTCATCCAGACCAACCATTACAATTTTATCTATGGTTATAATTGTCTCTCGGGTCATCTTATTACGCACCTCACATTTTAAGGTTATAGATGCATTACCAAATTTCACAGCTTCTAGACCTATCTCGATAATATCCCCTTCTTTTGCAGAACTTCTAAAGTCAATCTCACTGATAAATTTAGTTACTGTTTTTGGATTTTCCAGTTGAATGATGGCATAAAGCGCAGCTTCTTCATCTATCCATTCTAAAAGCCGACCACCAAAAAGTGTGCTGTTTGGGTTTAAATCCTGAGGTTTAATCCATTTTCGGGTGTGAAATCGCATAGGTTAGTTTTTTAGCGAATTTAAACTAAAAACCACAAAATTGTGGTCACTACTAATCCAGTAACTGCAATAAGCGTAGTCATTATAGACCAGGATCTAAATGTTTGTTTCTCGGTAAGCCCTAAATATTGTTTGACTAACCAGAAGCCACTGTCGTTTACGTGAGAAAAAATGGAGGCCCCCGAAGCAATAGCAATAACTAAAATTGCAGTCTGCATCGCACTATAGTCATTAGATGCAAGAATAGGCGCTGTTATCCCCGCTGCCGTTATCATTGCAACTGTAGATGAGCCCTGCATAACCCGAACGATGGCAGCTATAATAAAGCCAAAAACCACTGGAGGAAAGTAATCGCTGCTCAACGCATTTGCGATCATCGTTCCTGCACCGGTGTCTATAAGAATTTGTTTAAATGCTCCTCCCGCCCCGGTCAATAAAATAATGACTCCTGCGGGATATAATGCTTTTGTAGATATATCCAATAAAGTAGCTTTACTGGTATTTCGGCGAATGCCTAAAATATACCACGCTAATAAATTCGCAATTATTAACGCTGAAAAAGGATGTCCCAAAAGTCCCACCATATAAATAACCCATTCTGGTAATATCAGACCTTCAGTTAAGGGACTATTAAAAACCGTATTGAAAACAATAAGAACTATGGGCAAAAATATAATGGATAAAATAACCCCAACCGCTGGCGGATTTTCAATTTCAGCTTTAGAAACTTCGGTTTCAATGGGTACAGGTACGAACAGTTTGTCTGATATTCTTTTCGCAAAAATAGGTCCTGCTACAACAGCTGCAGGAAGACCAACAACAAAACCAAATACGATTACCCAACCCAAATCTGCATTTAAAATATCTGCAACAGCTATAGGTCCCGGAGTTGGTGGAATAAAAGCATGGGTTATAGCAAGACCTGCCAATAAAGGCAATGCATAAAGAAGTAAGGATTTACCTGTTCTCTTTTGCAGTGCATATATTAATGGTATCAAGATTATGAACGCTACATCAAAAAATACAGGAATTGCAACTAAAAAACCAGTAAGCATTATAGACCAAGGTGCTCTTTTTTCTCCAAACTTATTTAGAAGATAACCTGCTAATTGCTGCGCACCCCCAGAATGTTCAAGTACAGCTCCAAATAACGCTCCAAGGCCAACTACCGTAGCCACAAAGCCTAAAGTGCCACCCATTCCATTTTTTATACTTTCCAGAATTACTTCTGGACCTAAGCCTCCTAAAGCACCAACAACTATACTTACAATTAAAAGGGCGATAAATGCCTGCAATTTTAAACGAAGGATAAGAAATAATAATAGAGCAATACCAAAGAGTACAGCGGCTAGTAACTGGTAATCCATATTTATTTTTTTGTAACCGTTTTAATTAATGGTGGCAATACGCCAAAAAAGTATCTGTTTCTTATTCGCCAATGTCGTTTAAAATGTGTGCAACAATCTCCTGTGGAGTATCTACAACATCATAGTGCCAGCCATAATTAGACTTCTCATACGCATCAAACTGAGATTGTAAAAGGGAAGCGTCAAAATAATGGTTTTTACGGCTTTCCATGCGTTCTTTAATTAATTTAAAATCCCCATAAAGAAATATCCATTGTGGCTTTGCATATTGGGACAGCATCTTTCGGTAAGGTTCTTTAAGAGCCGAACAACCTAAAACGGCGCCCTGCTCTTTGCTCCACTCCCCTATCTTTTTGCTCAACACTTCCAGCCAAGGTTCACGATCGCCATCATTAAGAGGATGACCAGATTTCATTTTTTCAACATTTGCTTTGGGATGAAAATCATCGGCATCATAAAATGGAAGTTTTAACTCTTGGGCCAGTAATCTTCCTACTGTTGTTTTACCTGATCCAGAAACTCCTCCTACAATATAAACGGTACTCATAAATCCAATTTATTATCTATTAATGTACTTGGAATACGAAGATCGAGTCCCAATTTAGCATTCATTTTTTTAATGAAGTATGCAGAAAGCAAAGGGGATTCTTTTTCGATATTTTGATGAATAAAAAAATCTATTTGTTTAAGTCCCTGATCCACCCACTTTGCCAGTCGTTCCACCCAATCGTCCAATCTGGTATAATCACTGGGATGATTGGCTCCTACAAAGCGTATAAAAGCTTCATTATTTGTCATACGCATATGCATAATATCTCTTCTCCCTGCAGTATCTACCAGAACATTAGCAATATTATTTTCTTCTAATAGATGATAGAGTTTGTCTGCAACATCTTTATTATTATACCAATCTGAATGTCTAAATTCTATGGCCAAAGCCACTTCTGAAGGCCAGTTAGAAACAAATTCTTCAACTCTGTCCCAATCCTTTGGTTTAAAATTGTTGTGCATCTGAAGAAAAATAGTGCCTAAATTTTCTTTTAAAAGAAGTGTATGATCCAGATATTCATCAATTCGCGGAGCCGAATCGAGCAGTCTTTTAAAATGACTGATTTCCTGGGTTATTTTAGGGAAAAATTTAAAATCTTTAGGAGCCTTTTCTGACCATTTTTCAAATTGTTCTTTGGGAAAAAGTCTATAGAATGTTGCGTTAAGCTCTATGGAGTTGAACTGACTTGCATAATATTTCAATTCATCTTTAGTACCACGAGGATAAAAGTTTTTTAAGTCCTGTCTATTCCATTTGGCACAACCTACATAGAGTTCTAATTTCTTTTTGCTTGAAGAATCTTTAAAAACTACTTGAGTATCGGGATGATCGGGCGGTAGCGTAAAATCTATATCTTCGGGATGTTCAACTTTTCCAAATTTCATTTTAATAGTATTTAACGTAAATATAAGGTCTTCAAGTTTAAATATAAACCACTATCTTAGAGTTAACTAATAATCAAATTCTTAGGATATGAAAACACTTTTTACAATGCTTGTGGTTTTAATTAGTATTCCATTTTCCCATTATGGACAAACTGCAGAAGAAATTCTCGACACCTATATAGAAAATACTGGAGGACAGGAAGCTTGGGATAATTTACAAGCTATGCATATTAAGGGTTGGGTTATGGAGGATAATATGAAAATTCCTGTGGATATGTACAGAACCCGTGATGGCAAAATGGCTGTCATTATAGAACTTCAAGGTGAAACAGTGCCATTTGCAGGATTTGATGGGGAAAATTACTGGGAGATGAACTTTTATTCTATGGTACCCGAGAAAGCTGCTAAAGAAACCAGTGATAATCTTAAACTTGAGTCGAATGATTTTCCTTATGCAATGGTGAATTATAAAAAAAACAATTATGCCGTAAATTATTTAGGAACCGAAACTAAAGAAGGTACAGAAACGTATAAAGTTCAACTTACCCAAGAGCCTACTACAACTAATGGGGAAGAAACCCCTAATGATTCCTACATCTATTTTGAAACCGAAAATTATATCCCTATTGTTATTGAAACCCCACAACCTAATGGTCAAAATCTAACCAACATTCTTAGTGATTATCAAGAAGTTGAAGGTTTATATTTCCCGTATTCATTTTACAGTTTTGGTAGAAAGATTAATGTGGATGAAGTTATTTTAAATCCTGAAATCGACAATGCTATGTTTGATTTCCCTGGAGAAGACTAATACAATTCATCGTTTTGAAGAGTATTTAATATGAGGATCTATACCCTACTTCTGGGAGATACTTTTAATTATTTAGGATTTGTATGCATTTAATATCACAATTATTTGGCTTTCTTTGTAACAAAATGGCACGGTAAATGACTTACTGTTCATAACACTTAAAACAAAACTTAAAAAATTATGAAAATTATTAAATCATTAGTTATAGCAGTTTTACTTATGGCTGTTGCACCCATCAATGCTCAGACTGCAGAAGAGATCATAGATACTTATGTCGAAAATACAGGTGGTCAGGATGCTTGGAACAACTTAAAAGCTACAAAAATGGTTGCTTCAGTTAATCAAGGTGGAATGGAAATACCTATAACAATATATAATACAAAAGATGGCAAGCAAGCCGTTGTTATCGATTTTCAAGGTCAAAAAATTACGCAGTTGGCTTTTGATGGTGATATGATGTGGACTACTAATTTTATGACCATGAAGCCTGAAAAAAGTGAACAAGAAATGACTGATAACATGAAGTTGAACAGTAATGACTTCCCTTCTCCACTTCTTAACTACAAGGAAAACGGTTATGAAGTAGAATATATGG
>CAXBEL010000180.1:0-9307 GCA_963974735.1 uncultured Flavobacteriaceae bacterium
TCCAGTTGGTCAGACTTCAAGAGAGCCACAAACCCAATGGCCATCAAAAAAGTATTTCCATTATTATACGATAATTTAACCGAAGATTCATTGCAGAAATTGAAGGTGTCCCTCTCACGGGCCATCTCTATGAATGAAGGCTGTGAAAATGAATCTATCTGGCAAAAGCATTTGGTACTGAGCTCATCTGAGATCAATGATCCATTCAGTGACTCCTTTAGGCTTTTTGACCTGAATGACTTTGAGCTTTTTGTTAACCGTACAGACCATCTGGTAAAATATCTCGAATACGAGCCAGATAGCCTGATTTTTAGGCACAAACAAGACACACATATTGAACTGGTTATTTCCTTGGATTTATTCGAAATGCTCTATTTCATTCAGCAAGGATACAGTCCTTCGCTCAATGATTTAAGAGGAAAATTTGTAGAGCTTACCATATTTAAGAATCTTCTTGAAAACCTAACGTATAATAGAGTGGTGGTTACAAGAGACAATATGGAGTTCTACGAAATAAGCAAGGATTCAAATAACCATCTTAATATAGCAGCAATGCAATTATAATTATGGCAATAAAATTAAATAAAGAAGAGAGTGTTTTAAGAAATGAGTTGATCTATGCAGGAGATGCAAAAGCGGTCAATATCGATAATGTGTTGGTTAATCTTTTTATGTTACTAAAACATAATGGAATGCGGCCAAGGCAACGAAGCCGGGTTAAAAACATAGACCTTGACACTTTCCAAAGAGTTTTTGAAAAGCTTGAAAAAGAAGGATTGGTAAGTGGTTTTTCTGAAAATAAAGAAGCAACAGAGTTATGGTTAAGAAGCAACTTAGCCAATATGGTTTATAGAGGCAACCTGGACAAAGAAAAAATATCATCTCTTAGACCTATCCATTTAGAAAGTTATCGTGTTAGGAATGGCCCTCAAACCAGAGATTATAACACGGCCGATCAGGTTTATTTAATGCTTGGCGCAAATCCTGTTGTTAAAGAAGACCTTAAAAATTTCCTTATGGAGGGTTGGGATGATGTGACCAATAAAATCAATATCTCAGATGGACTCGATGTTGACAGCCTTGGACTTTTGCATATCGTAAAGAATTTTAACCCGGGTTTTTTGGACACTAATAGTTCATTAAACCAAATTAAGCCTTTGCTGGATGCCCAGGCGAAACTCTATTGTGACGATGTAAGAAGGTTATTGGTTTACAAACGTAAAATTCCGAGAAACGTAGTTGTTGATTATCTAAAAACAATTACTTCATTTCATCTATCAGTTTACGTTCAAAAGTTAGTGTACCTATTGCCGGAGATGATTGAAAAAGGGACTATTGATTGCTCTGATCAATGGAACATAGTTATAGATGCAACGGATAACTATGAAAGTAAAATGGCAAAATTAGCTAGTGATGATGCAGCCAATTTAACCAACAGTGTGTATGATTATGTTAAAGCTACTTTTCAAATAAATGCGACTCTTAGAAGACTAAAGTTAGAAAAAAATGATTCTGCCAACCTTGATAAGGCTCTAAAAGTACTATCAGAGAAACCAGATGGTTTTGAAATTTATTTTGAAACTCAGTGGGATAATCTATACAATTCTCTGGAAGAGGATGATCGCGAGCTCATTAAAGATATGGTAAAGTATGAAGATACCTACTTTGACAAGTATATTCAGTTAATCCTTAAAGCTCGTGGTGCATACCAGTATAAATATCACGTCCAGCTTATAGATAATCTTGCACAAAAGAATAATGAGCGGGGTTTTATGTCTCAGGGTCGTAGTAAAAAACACCTCAGACGATTTGTTTTAGGCACCCGTTTATTAGAGACTTTTGTTCAAATTCTTGTATTAGAAGCAGAAGATGATCAATTTAAGACAAAGACACTTTCCATTGAAGAGCTAATTGAAAATATAAGAGATCGGTACGGTCTTATTATAAATGGACTCTCAGAGGATCGTTTTAAGGATGCTGATTTAAATACCCATTTGGCATTTAAGGAAAATGTAGAATCCTTTAAGATGAAATTACGGCAAATAGGCTTCTACAACGATTTAAGTGATGCCTATATTTTACAAAGAATACGCCCACGCTACGAATTAAAAGACTAAACAACCAATGCAATCAACTTCGATAAATACATATTACAAGAAAATTACGCATCTTATTAGTGAGCTTCACCAGGAAGACTTTCAAAATGCATCTGCTGGGCATTGTATGAAGATAACTGGATTAGGTATTAATGAGTTGGAGTTTCTATATGACCTTTTAAAAGATGCCTATATGCACTTAGACATTTATATTATTTCAGAAGGTAATAGTGGAGAGAGGTATATATCAGCGACTAAACTTATTGAATTACGTAACAAACAAAATAAGCCTTTACTTATTCTCATCCCTTCCGGAAGCAGAACTGCGGCAGAAGACTCTTATGGTAATGCCACTTTTAAAGAGATTTCTTTAAACGGAATTGAACAGAAATTGGCTAAGTCGCTAATTAATGAAATTCCAGATGAAATTGCCGACCATATAATTAATGACGTAATAAATTATCTTAACCCTTCAGACAAGGAGATTATTGATTATTTGATTGCTTTGGAAGAAGAACGCTATGAGGAAAAATCCGTTGGAAATCAACTTCATCACTTATCCTTAATACCAGATGAAATTCTTTTGGATAAAAAGGAAAAAATAAGGTCTCGGCTTAATTTTAATCGTGAAAATGTCGAGTTACTTTCTGCCTTTAATAAACCTTTGTATGATCGTATATCAGATTTAAAACTAGAAAATGATTCAGTTCAAAAAGATATTGTTGACTTTTTGAAAAATGAAAATGATGTTAAGAGTTCTGCTGAAATCTGTGAGACTATCCATCAGAAATATCAAAATCTAAATTTCAGAAATTGGCCTATTCCAGATTTAGACTTTTCCCATATAAAGTTGGTTGTAAATGAAATCAAATCTAATGATTTGAAAGTTGAAGAGGGAACAAATGTTCTATACGCGGAACAGCAGAAGATTGCAAAGCTGAGAGTACGCTTTCACACAAACCCTAAGCCAAAGGATATAAAAGACTTAAAGTCCTTCAAAATTATTCTAATGGCTGTTAATGGTGGCAGTGGGGAAGAAATTACAGTCCTAAGAAAAATAAAAAATTCGAATTCCAATAGATCTTATCGCGATGCAACCATTGAACTAAATACCAATAATATTGAAGAAGGTTCTTATTTTATTAAAGTTTTGGCAGAGGACGAGCACGGAAATATGCTTAATGCAAATGATGAATTTAAGGACAGTAAAATTCAAAAAGCTTGGGAGACTAAGAAAGAAGATGATGATGAAATAAAAAAGAGCTCATTTCCGTATAAACTAACTTGTGACTCGGAAGATTTTGATTACATCATAGAGGAAGCAATTGAACGTGACGAAAATCAAAGAAAAGATAAATTGAATAATGTTTTACAAGCTTATTTTAAATATAGAATTAATGCTTTAAAAAACGATGAAAATTTTAATATACCCGAACCTTCCGATTCCTCGAATGTTTGGATAAATGATGGTAAAGAAAAGCACTCATCTACGTTTCACATCAACTACTCAGACAAGCACAACTATCAAATAAACGTTTCGACCAAGTTACGTCAGATAGAATATATATTTCTACAAAATGCTGATAGTATAGGCTATGTGCGCTCAACCTTAAAAGGAAATAAGCTGGCTATTGGTTTTGAAAATCTTGAATTTGTTGAGAGTCCAATTAGTGAAATAGTTCCTAAATCCCTATTAAAGAAACGTAAAGAACTTTTTGAATCAATTCTCAATTCGAACGAAGACGGTAACGGGATATTTGAAACGGCAGATATTTTCAATTTAAAAGATTCAATAAATGAGTATATAGAATCCTATAAAAAGTGGACGACCAAACTAAACAAGCAGCTTGCCAACGATAGTATTGAACTGGAAGAACAGACGAAACTTAAAGAATTTTTGATTGAACTACAGATGATAGATGTAGCTCGTGTAAAAAGCAAACTTCCAGATGGCAACAAAGTTGAAGCACTTATTGTTTCACCTTTGCACCCATTAAGATTAGCTTGGACTGCACAACTACTAGAAGTTTTTGAAGATTGGGAAAGTAAAACCAAAGAATTTTCTGGGCATACAGACTCTTGGTCAGAGCAATTAGAAGATCTTTTTATTGGACAGCTCTCTCCGGAAAACAATCAGCATGTTCTTTTAGATTCTATTACGCTAAAATCTTTTAATTACAGTGGGGAATTGTCCTTTGGTTGGGGGTTATATTTAAGCACGGTCTCTAAAGAATCAAAAAATGGAATGACCTCTATATCGCGTCAATTACAGCATTATTTAAGGTTACTATTTAATATAACCAAAGACAATTATGTAGAAACCGACCTAAGCCTAAAACTGATCATCCGTCATATAAAAAATTATTTGTCTCAACATCCGTACATAGATAAACTAGTTATCAATCTTTTTAACGCAGGTGACGCCGATGTTTTTTCAGATGCTTTTGTTGAGTTAGAGAAAGAAAAGAATTTTGAAAATATTAATTATGAAGTCCGCATCTTTAAAGGTGATGACAAAATCATCGAACACGGTGAATCTTTAAAAACCTTAATAAACCCCGAATCAAATATAACACCAGAAGCCGAGGCTTTTTCTCAACCTTCCAGGAACCGATTATTTCCTAAACTTCGATTCTCAATCAATAACATCAGTGACTTCTTAAAAGAGCCTTCAAAATTTACCTCTCATTTGAGTTTTTTAATAAGTCCTTTCCCGGTTACAACAGAGTTAATAAAGCCTAGCGAAGATGATCGTAACTTTTCCTTAAATGGTTTGATTACGGACTCTACTGTACTTGTAAATGAGAACGGTTCTCAAATTAAATGGAATAGTTTCTTAGTAGGCAATAAACTACCCATTCAATATGGCACAACAGGAAAAAATGGCATTAAACTTTTTGACAATATTCAAAGCTTTATTAGCGGTGCTTTAGTTTCAAAATATACCCAATCCATTCCTTCAACTCAATTGCGTTTAAATGATAAAGACAAAGTATTATTAACACATTTACACGATTTTTCTGATTGGGTAGTTACTTTTGATAAGAATCTTGGGCCTCAAATTTTTGATCAACCTTCAAAAGATGGTAAAATTCCTTTCCTTTTAGATTATGTACCAGGAGAAGAAACGCTCGGTATATCTTCTTATTTGACTACTCGTCCAACCTCTGAAATATTAGGCCTTTTGGGACCTCATTTTGAAGAATTCAATTTGGATATACACGATAAGGGAGATGAGCAAAAAATAAAAATTTTATTAGAAGATCTAAGAGCAGTAAGTAGTTCTTTAGTGCTTCAATTAAATTCAACCAAGAACAAAGCCTTTGAAGTAATAGGATCGGCCTTTACTAAACGTGTTTTAGAAAAGAAGGAGATGTTAGAGGAAGCATTTCTCATCCCAATCGACTTACATCAGAACCTTTTTGAAAACCTCCCATCAGGCAACAGATCCAGAGCAGATAACCTCTTGGTATCAATGAATCCATCAAAAAAGGAAATTTTTATTTCAGTAATCGAGATTAAATGCAGAAAAGCATTAGGAGAAACCGAAAAAGATGCACTCTGTTTAAAAATGCTCGATCAAATTGAAAATACTATTGAGGCACTTCGGACTCACTTTGACCCGGAATACAACAATTCATTTGATCGCTTAGACAGGGAAATCAAAAATAAGGAACTGAAATCTTTATTGTCTTTCTATTTAGAAAGAGCCCACAGGTATGACTACTTATCTAACAAAGCATACCATCAGTATCTTGAATTTATACAAAATCTAGATTCCGGATTTACACTTCGATTCAAACGATTAGGATTAATATTTGACTTTGCTGCTATTGATCGGCACAGAAAGGTTGTACTGGACAATGACTCTATATTTTTCACTTTTGGAGGAAAATTAATTGACGATATCTTAGACCCAGACTCTGACCTTAACACTAAGAGGTTAGAAGAAGGTAATTTAGACAAAGATATCAATGAAGCTTTTGGGAACAAAAGCGAACTCCAGCCGTTTATTCAAAAGTTTAAATCTAAACTAGAGCCAGATTTAAAAGAAAAAGAGGTTTCAGAGGCAAACACACCTAATAAATTGGAATCAGAAGATATTGGCAAAAATAAAAAAGTCGCACCTTTGTATCAAGAACACGAAGAGAAATTGAGTGAAGCTGCCGAGGAAGGTCTGAATTCCAAAACTGAGGATAAATCTGATGTTTCTGAAAAAGTGAAGCAATCTAACAACCAGTTAGAACATATTACACCAGAATATGATATACTAATTGGCAAAAGTTCTGCAAGTCCACAATTTGGAATTTTAGGAGAAAGCATCATTAAGAAGAAAATAGCTATTGATTTAAGTGAAACAAACACCATAAGTCTTTTTGGTGTTCAAGGAGGTGGTAAAAGCTATACCATTGGAACAATTTCTGAAATGGTATTGAAACAATTCAGCAAAATTAATGAGCTTCCGTCGCCGCTTGCTGGAGTGATATTTCATTACAGTGAAAGTATGGATTATGAACCGGAATTTACATCGATGATTTGTGAGAATGATCAAGAACGAGAATTGCAAAAATTAAAAAAGATATATGGCGCAGAACCCGACTCAATTGAGGATGTAATAATTTTAACTCCAAAAGATAAGATGGAGGAAAGACAGTTGGAATATCCTTCTATAGAAGTCAAGCCAATTGCATTTAACTCTAAAGAACTTAACGTACAAGATTGGATGTTTATCCTTGGAGCATTAGGGAATGATTCTACATATATCAGGCAATTAAAAGCCATAATGAAAGAGCACAGATCCAATATAACTATCAATGGAATCGCTAAGAGCGTAGAAGAATCAGAACTTCTTAGTAATTCTCAAAAAGCTCTGGCAAGACAAAAGTTAAGTTTTGCCCGAGAGTATATCGATGACAGTTGTATGATGAGAGAAATACTTAAACCAGGCCGATTGCTAATTGTCGATTTGTTATTATGTTAAATATTTTCTCGGCAGTCAAGAAAGTTGAAGGTGCACACTTCAACAAGTTTATCGTCTTTGACGAAGCTCACAAGTATATGGATAATAAAGACCTCACAGGCAATATAGTGACTGCCATTCGAGAGATGCGTCATAAAGGTGTTAGTATAATGATTGCAAGTCAAGACCCGCCTAGTTTACCAAATGAGATAATTGAATTAAGTTATAGTCCTTTTGCATCAATTTAATAGTCCTCAGTGGCTCAAACACATTCAGAAATCGATTACCCAGCTAAGTTCTTTATCACCTATTGATATGAGTGCCTTAACTCCTGGTGAAGGTTTTTTATGGGCTAAAAAAGCTACGGATAAGAGTATTTCAACGAGACCAGTAAAAATTTCAACCAGACCAAGAGTAACAAAACACGGGGGTGGAACCATTCAAGCCACTGGAAATAAATGAAATCTAAAGTAATATCACATATAGGTAAGCGAAAAACAAATCAGGACCTAACACTGGTTAAGGAAATAAATACTGACTCGCATCTCTATTTAATCGCAGATGGAATGGGAGGCTATGATAATGGTGATATCGCCGCAGAAATGGTGATCGACAGTCTGACTGCTTTTCTATCCAATAGCAGTCAATTTAACGAAAATGTCATCCACAAGGCAATAAACAAAGCGAACTTAGCTTTGCGCCAATTCCAAGAACAACATCAATCAAAACTTGGATCCACCCTTAGCGGAATAATAGTCTCAGGAAAAATTGCGAAGACGTTTTGGGTGGGAGATGTAAAAATTCTGCATTATTCAAATGGAAAGCTGCGCTTTGAAAGCAAAACACATGATTTGAGTAGTGAGCTTTCTGAAACTGACTATTCAAATGACAGCATAAATTTTTCTAAATTCAATCACATTGTTACCCGTTCCATTCAGGGTGATATTAAGAAATCTGTACCCTCCTACCAAGAACTTCTATTGAATAAAGATGATAAATTGTTTATTTGTTCTGATGGAGTCCACACCATCATTGATCCCCAAACCCTACAATTCTTACTCAACAAAGAGGACTCTACCGACTCTCTGATGGCAACTATTGACCAAAGACTTGAAAAAGAAGCAAGTGATAATGCTAGTTTGATTTTAATAGAAGATTTTGATTGAGGTAAATTAAATCTTCATATTATTAAGTTAAAAATATCGGGACACAGTGCGTCCCGAATTCAGAGGACCTACTAATTATAATTAAATTCACTACTCAAATATCGACCTTGCCTCCTCATAAATCCGATCAAAATTAGCTTTCAAATCAGCTTTAGAATAAGGTTTCTGATCTTCAGCTGCAGGTAGACCGCGTCCAATCTTCTGCAATTTAAACTGTATTTTTTTATCCTTGCCATCCGCATAGGTAATAAACTCTCCTTGTTTCAAACGAAAAAAAACATCGGCACGGATTTTTGGAATCTCTTTCTCCCCGGTGGTTACCCTCGTATCAAAATCAAGGCTATACCCGCGGTTTACGCTGGTGGTGGGCTTTTTCACGATTTCAAAAAAGCGCTCGTAGTATTTGGCTGTGTCGGGGTCATTTACCTTTCCAAAAAACTGGTAGGAAAGATTACTCAGGATCGCCTTACTGGCTTTATCCCCATACATCATATCGTTTTGGATCTTATCCTGCATTACATAAATAGTAGCGATATCATAACTCCTCAAAGTGGCCGGAATGCGGTGCATATTCAGCAAACGAAGAGTCGGTGCCTCTTCCATCAGCAGGAAGGAAGCTTTGGAATTACGCACACTCATTTGCTTAGTTATGGTATGGATGATGGTGGCTATGACCGGAGAGTAGGAAGCTTCGTATTTGGGATTGTTCACTACGGAAATAACCGAAGGGTTTTGCTCACTATTAATATGAAGTGGTACTTCATCTTTAGAAAGGACCATAAAAATCTGTTGGGTACTGATCCTTTTAAGGGCATTGGCCAGGGTACTTTTTACCCCGGCCGTTTGCCGCTCAGAATCTTTACCGCTAATAAAGGCATCGGCCATCGCTCGGGAGGTGGTATTGGTTTCCAAAAACTGGATCAGGCTATCGGTATCCAGGTATTGGTAGATAGCGATAAGGTGCGGGAGGGTACAAAACTTCGGATAATCAGTTTTTAATTTCCAGATCAATCCTCCGATTAGCCCTTCTGCGGCATCATTAAAAAATTTTGTAGTCCCCGAGGTACCTGATTCCCGTTGTTCGA
>CAXBEL010000181.1:0-9263 GCA_963974735.1 uncultured Flavobacteriaceae bacterium
TATTAGATTGTCCCGAAGCAATCCAAACTTCTCCTACCAGTACATTTTTAAGGGTAATTGTATTGTAACCCTTAATTGAAATAGTATAAGGTCCTGGACCTTCGGGAGTCTTTAATTGAAGCGTCCATTTTGCCTGGCGATCTGCTTTAGTAATTACAGTATCATTCGGACTCCACGAAGCAGATATGTGTACTTCTTCCCCTGGGTCACCCCAGCCCCAGATATTTACGGTTGCATTACGCTGTAAAACCATATTATCTGAAAAAATAGCCGGCAGACGTACTCGAGCAGAAGCCTCTTGAGCTATTGCAGCTGTCATCAAAAAAAGAATTAGTTGAAAAGCTTTCATTTATTTTAGAATTTCTTCAATCTTATCCAGTTCATCATCGCTAAATTCAAGATTCTTTAGTGTATGAATATTATCATTTAACTGACTCACTTTACTCACACCTACCAGTACAGAAGTTACTCGTTTATCTTTAAGTAACCAGGCAATTGCCATTTGAGCAAGACTCTGATTTCTGCTCTCTGCAATATGATTCAACTTCTGTACTTTTTCAACTAACTCTGGAGTTATCTGTGACTCACTTAGGTAACTACCCTCAGTAGCAGCACGAGAATCTTCCGGAATTCCGTTTAAATATTTTCCAGTTAAAATACCTTGTTCTAATGGGGAGAAAACAATACTTCCCACACCTACTTTTTCAAGAGTATTCAACAACCCATCATCTTCAACCCATCTATCCATCATATTATATCTTGGTTGATGAATAAGAAATGGCGTACGCTGCTCTTTTAGTATTTCGGCAGCTCTGGCAGTATCTTTTGCATTATATTGAGAAATTCCCACATACAAGGCTTTACCAGATCGCACAATCTGATCAAGAGCTCCCATAGTTTCTTCTAAAGGCGTATCTGGATCAGGACGGTGATGATAGAAAATATCTACATAGTCCAATCCCATTCGTTTCAGGGATTGATCCAAGCTTGCAATCAGATATTTTCTGGAACCAAAATTACCATAAGGGCCAGGCCACATATCCCATCCCGCTTTAGAGGAAATTATAAGTTCATCCCTATACTGCTTAAAATCCTCTTTAAAGATTTGGCCAAAATTACTTTCGGCAGAGCCGTATGGAGGGCCATAATTATTGGCAAGATCAAAATGTGTAATCCCGTTATCAAAAGCTGTTCTCAATATAGAACGCGCATTTTCAAAATTATCCTTGTTTCCGAAATTATGCCACAAGCCCAATGAAAGTAGCGGCAAGTTAATACCACTTTTACCGCAACGGCGGTATTGCATCTCGTCATATCGGTTTTCTGCAGCTATATATTTTTTTGTTATGTTCATTTTAGATTTTTATTTGTTTAATAATTCTTTATAAAATGGTATTAGCATTTCTGCCATTTCTTTGTGATCGTCAATATCTGGGTGTGATCCACATCCGTGAGGAGTAATTGTTTTAAATTCAAATACTTCAACGGTGTGTTCATCAGAAAAATTATCTTTCACTTTATTTAAACATTCAAGCAACCACTCCCCTTTCTCACCAGAAATCATAGGGCTAGTTAGCAATGCCAATTTAGTATCAGGGTAATGTTCAAAGATCCCTGATACGAAATCCATATAGGCAGTTGTATATTTTTCCTTGTCAAAATTTTTACGTTCTTTCTCGTGATCACCTTCAGAAAGATCATTTGTTCCCAAACATATACTTACAAGATCTGGTGAAAATTCTGAAAAATCCCATTTTTCATCTGTGTTTCCATTTAAATAGGTGGTCTCATAAACATCACCCATAACTGGTGCTGTATCTTCGTCATTCCAGTTTCTATACATGCCCATTCCTGACACAGAGCTAAGCATAAAATCTGCATTCAAAGCACGCGCAGATCGAGGTCCATAAGCCAAATAGGCATTGTGCTGATCGTACCATACTCCTTCTCCACAAGGAAAATCTTCCATATCTGCACTCATCCCGCAGGTAATAGAATCACCAATAAATTCTATTGAAAAATCTGTATCATCATCTACAGAGGCAATATCTTCTGCCTCCACACCATAAAAAAGAATAGCACCATTGCTGGCTTCAGTAGCTTTAAAAATCCCTACTTCATTAGCAGTCCCATTAGGCAAACCAATAGAAATATGATTAGTAGAATCTGCCTCAATTCTATATCTGTCATAATATTCCCCATTAATTTCAATAGAAATATAATTGTGGGCATCACTCTGTGTCCCTATCAAAAGGTTTATAGAATCTGCTTCTGTTCGAAAAGTAACATCAGCTGCAGGACTAATTAATGTTCTGACACTATCATTTAAAACTTCCGTTCTTCCACTATAAGTGTACGCTGTATTATCTGCATTAAAAACCGGCGTTTCTTTTACCTCAGCATTATTGCAGGAAATCATCAGTCCTATAACCATTAAAAAAAATACTTTTTGAATCATATTCTAGTAATTAACTTCAAGTTAAACCTTTCTGCTGTTTTTTAATTTTATTCGGTCATTAATGAAACATAACTTGCTCCTTCCAGATCAAATGTAAGTTTACCATTGCTTGGGGATACCGTTTTAACTTTTTTAAATGAATTTTCCTTGTTGGTTAAAAATACATTTAGACTGGTTAAATTTTCTGGCAGTCCCGATAACTCAACCGTTCTGGATGCGCCTTTGTTTACAATATGAATTGCATATTTTCCAGTTTCCATATCGCCAAAAGCCGCACTCGTCACGCCATTTTTATTTGTAGTAATGGGTATGGACTTCAAACCTTGCGGTGTTGAACCCAATTGTTTTAAATTGAAAAACCGCTGAGTTGGATACAAGTCATCCTTGTCATTTCCAAAAATCCCTCCTCCTGAAAGCACAGAATAATCTGAAGTAAGCTGCCATTGCAAAATACTGATGGGCTGCGAAATATTTAGAATCTTCATATAAACATCAATTTCATCCAAGGCATAGGTAGGTTCTTCAAAAATTTGAGGATAGCGCCATGCTCCTGCATCGATACTACCTTCCCCCACAAAAAGAGGAACATCCACTCGATTTGCTATGTCTTTCCATTTAATAAGATTTTCATCTGTCCATCCTCTCCAGGAGTGGAAAGAAACCGCACCTATGTAAGGTCGCGTTTCTGGATCCATAGAAGCCAATGTGGTGAATTCCCAACCATTTGCATCTGCAGTATCCCCCAATAAAAATTCAGTTTTAAGACCTTGTTTTCGCAAGTGAGCACCCAATTCTTTTATAAGCATATTATGCTCTTCGGGAGTTTGACGTACATCAATCCCCAAATCTGATTCATTAAAAGAAAACATGACTGTTTCAACTCCGTATTCATCCTTAAGATATTTAATATATGAAGTTAGGGATTCGTATATTTTATCCTTTTTAGTCTGATCCAGAGCATTACCTCTAGAACCGTCCAGATTTACCCCTCTTGCACGTTCTCCTATTATCACCCAATCTGGCGCAAACCAAGCCGCAAGAATAACCGGAATTCCCATTTTATCCAAACGTTGGGCCATTTCTAATGATGCTTTTACTTTTGGATCTATATTTCCTTTTTTAGCTTCGGCAATAGGATCTTTATTTTCATCTGGATGCCATAATCTCCAGGGCATTTCTACCCTTGACCATGCAACTCTAAGGTTTTTAAGACTGTAATCAATAACCTGCGGATCCATTTTAGGATTTTGCAACCTGAAATTTCCTCCTACCCCATCAAATTTTCTTCCCTCTTGCTCTGGGAATAATTTCATTTTTAAAGGGGATTTATCAATTTCACCTGAGGCTTTTATTGTAAATGTATTGTTGAATTTTTCATTTGCCTTTATTGCTCCTGATGTCAATTTCATATTTAAAACAATTCCTGATTTGAGAGAATCAGCTGCTTTAATTATGACTTCGGTAGGTTCTGCAAATTGAATATTTAATTGTCTAGTTAGAGAGGAGATGGTAATCCCGCTTGCAGGGGCTTGATAAGAAGATCCCTCAAATTGAGTTTTCATATCCTTTAAAGTGATACTCTCTGGAGTAGTGAATTGAAATTTCGCATCCTCACCAAATTCTTCTGGTAATTCTATCCTAAAATAGGCTCCATTAATAAGGGTATCTTTTTTAGACATAAATTGAACCGCAACACGTGCCTCATCTTTACTGACGGTTTCAATAGCATTTTCCCAAGCTATATTTTCGCCCATCTCATAAGTGAAAATTTTCTTTTTGCCATCCCTTTTAAAATCTGTTCCCTGCCCCTCTTTACGTGTAGCCCACGTATTACCATCCTTATTAACAAGTGCAAGACTGGTATTAAATTCCATTAATTGATTATCAACGCGTATGCCTGTAAGATTACCCCAAGTTGTAAATTCGGCTTGACCGTATGTACAAATAGATGATAGCCCTATAAAAAGCAACAAAATTTTAAATGGAGAGTGCTTAGACATTTTATTATTTTTTAATCTGCAATTCATCTCGAGTAATTGTTTTTGGATATTCATATACATCTTTTACTTGTTGTGGAGAGTTGGCAGTCTCAATCCAATTAGACCAAACCATAAACCAAGACCACTTAGGCTGAGCCTCTAGCACATTTATTTTAGGCAACTGCCCGACTTCTCCCAATGCAATGGGCTTATCTCCAGCTAATTCTAAAAGTTCATTATAATCTTTCTGTTCATAGTCGTTATGATAGACATCTGTAGCCAAAATATCTACATACTCATCTCCGGGATAAAAATCCTTGTAAGCAAATGCCTCATCTTGTGGAATATCCCTCGGGCCATTAGCATTCCAAACCCAAATGAGGTTATTAAGTTTATGGTGGTTTACAAAGCGGTCATACAAATTCTGCCACATTTTGGCATAACCATCTTTTCCTTTTTTATTTCCCCACCAAAACCATACTCCGTTCATTTCGTGATAAGGCCTCCATAAAACGGGGACGTTAGCCTCTTGTAAGTTTTTTAAATGTTCTGCTACATTGTCTACCTGAGCAAGCCACTTTTTGTAAAGTGTTGTCCCCGGAGTTGTGAATTCCTTCCACTCTTCATCTGTTATTTCATCCTGAACACTGGTTCGCCAAGCGTATGGAGCTTGATCCATAGGTCTTCCTACGTGCCACATCAAAGTTACTATGGCTCCTTCACTATGCTTTTTTATAGCGTCTTTTACAATACGATCTCCCGGATCTTCCTGACCATTCCAGTAAAAATCGGTACCCCAAACTGCCGGGAACTTGCCACCTAATTCTTCAGCTCTATTGTAAAATTGTTCTGAATGTTCATTATAGCTATGTTGCCCAGCTAAAATTTTTCCGTCTAATTGCTGTATATATTTCAGAAGTTCTTTTGCTTCTGTAGACGCATTTTTGTTTACAGGATCTTGAGAAAATGCTAGTGTATAAACAAAAAGGAGAGTTAAGGTAATTGTATATTTCATTTAAAGTAAATTTTATTATTTCTTGTTTAGCAGATTGTCTGCCGCAAGTATTAAAAACAGATAATCTGTAGTTCCTCCTCCCAAAACGTATTCGGTCTGTTGCCATAAATAAGGCCATTCTAATAGCTCAGGAAAATCAGGTCTTATCAAAGCAGTCCCAGAGCCTATCCCACCAGGTACAAAAGACGCCTCACCTCTATTAGGCCCATAGGCTTGCGTAAGCGATCTCGATCCCACCCCAGAAGCAAATGAAGAAGTATTAACCCCCGGATGTACACCAAGCACAAAATTCATCGCGCTCAACATATATTTATCTGGAAAAATATCAGGAAAGCTCGTATGCAAAAAGTACTGCTGAACACCAAAACTTTGTATTCCCCATCCTGCTCCCCAGATATCTGGCTCGTATGGCATCCCGTAAGGCGTTTTGGTTCCTTGTTCTTCTATCGTTTTGTAATATTCTTTTACCGCATTGCGTACTGTTTTCTTGAAATTAGCATCTTTAATTAAAGGTAAAGCCGGACCAACTATCCATCCTGTTCTGTTTATACTTTTGGCAATTCCTTCAGTATTTTCAGTAAGAAAATCCGCATATTTTTGATCCTTTGTAGTTCTTAATAGTTCTACAGCCAACTCTGTTTTTGCAAGAGGTCTGTCTGTTTTTGTATTCTTCCATATTTCTTCTGCAATAGAAAGGCAGTCTTGAGCCAAGCTGTCGTTATAGCCCTTCAAAGCTCTGGCAGCAGCTGCCAATGCAGCAGCTGTACTTAATTCCCTAAAAGGGTTTTCTTCAGTAAAAACCCACCTATCATCTGGGGCACCTGGCTGTCCCACTGGAATTTTAGCATCAGTACTGTCATTTGAAAAGATTTTATTGTCACTGTGCGAAACCGCATCACCCAGCAATACGTATTGCCTTTTAGTAGGAACAATAATTCCTCTATAAAAGCGACCCATAGATTTATAACCACCTACTATAGATAATGCCCCATGTTCTATTTGCTGAAGCACATCTGCTTTGCCATCGGGTTGCATAATTTCTACAATGCGAGTATTCTCATCTATACTTGTATTATCATATTCTACCTTAAACAGCTCATAAATATGGGATAAGCCTTGCACAGTAGAAGCTTGAGATTCTACGCGTAAATCATAATCTCCTGCATCGTGCCACCCTCCTATATTAATCCCGGGAACATGCTCACCAGATTTATATTTCGTCAACGTTTCTGGCCCCTGTATATAACCATCAAAATGATTGTAATTTATTGGAGCCATACGGGCGTCATCCATATGACATAGGCCATGCCATACTTTATAGCGATCGTTTATACGCATATGACACATCTGTACCGGTAAGAAATATTCTAGGGTAGGCTGCCAAACATCTCTTTTATAAACATCTTCACTTATCTGAAAGGCTTCTGTAGTATAATCTCCATACTTTACCACATACATCCCTGGCTCTTTTATATCTGAGAAGTCTAACTGATAATATTTGTAACGCAGAAAATCACCCCAATCTTTCGGGTTTTCAGATTTAACGGTTGTAAATCCACCTGTATTATTTACTCTTAAAAGCTCTGCTTTTTTAGCAGATTTGTCCAACTTATCTGTTTCTATAACAGCAATTTTTTCCTGTTCTGGGTGATATCCCACTTGAGATACCTGAACAACTGGATCATATAAAAAATTTTCAACAACAGTAGGTGTAATCAGCCATTCAATCGCATTTTTTGTTGCGCCCGCAGGAACTAGGGAACGCACAACAAACCATCCATTATTATGTTGGGCCCTTCCATCAATTAATTGAAGGTTATTATCCCTTAAATTTTTAATGCTTAGGGTTTGTTTTTCATCTTCAGGAACAATGACCAATTCTTTTCCTTCGGCCATCGGCTCGATTTGAAACTCTTTATTGTCATCATATGCCCCAGGACCATTGGCCTGTGTTTTAAAAATACCGAAGGCATCATCCATATAATAAGATTTTCCAAAAAGGATTCCCGGAAACAATTCAATATTCATCCCTACTTTGCCTACCCATTCCTGAGGCAATGGCTCGTCGAGATCAACAATTATTTTAAAGGATTTTCCCTGCGGAACAACCTTTAATGTGTAGGACATATTCAGATCAGGATATATAATAGGATTAAAACCCTTTCTGTCCTTAGAAGTATCTGGATAACTCATCCGTACACTTATTTCCTGTTTTGCCCGGTCTACAACACGCTCCCCCACTTTGGGTACAGGTTGCCATTGACCTGGAGTTGGCTCAAGTCGTAAATCTCCATTTGTTGCAACACGCAATCCATTTTGAATTACTCCTACACCACCTTGGTGACTTTCAGGATAGAAATCGTGGGCGAGCATCACATTTGCCCCACGCATTTCTAAATATTCCTGATTATTGATGGTAAAAACAGTAGTAGAATCGGTTGTTTTTTGCGCATAGCCACTTAGCGCACAGAAAGAAAACAGTGCTAATAAATAAAATCTCATTTTTGGTTGAATTATATTATTAAAACTAGAACATCAAAGAAGCCTTCCCTTAATACTATTTTCTCTTTTTGCAGTATGATTTTTTCAATTATTCTTAAGCTGCGGGTATTATTCTATCTTTATTCTATTAAACATGAAATTTATGCAAAACAAATTAATTCTGTGTGCTCTTTTAGCATTCATAATCACTGGTTGTAAGGAAGATAATAAAAAAGTCGTGCAAGAAGAACAAAGTACGAATGACTACTTAATTGCTCAACTGGAAACAGCTGCAAAAACCAATCTTTTGGACAAGTGGTATCCCCTAGCGGTTGATACCGTAGATGGAGGTTTTTATAGTGATATCACCTATAATTTTAAGATAGGGGAAAGACACGATAAAATGATCGTTACACAGGCTCGTCATGTATGGACCAATTCTCGCGCTTCAGAAATATATAAAGATTCTGTCTATTTGAATTATGCAAAACACGGCTTTGAATTTTTAAAAGATAAAATGTGGGACAAAGAAAATGGCGGATTTTACAGCTTAGTAAATAAAAAAGGAGATCCTATACATCAACAAGGTCAGGAAAAAACGGCATACGGAAATTCCTTTGCAATCTATGGCCTGGCGGAATATTATAGAGCTTCTGGAAATGAGGAGGCATTGACGCTGGCTAAAAAAACATTCAACTGGCTGGAAGAACACAGTCATGACCCCGAGTATAAAGGGTATTTTCAATCCTTAGAACTCGATGGAACTCCTATAGAACGTACTGCTGATTTTCCTTCTACTTCAGATGTAGGTTACAAAGATCAGAACAGTTCTATACATTTATTAGAAGCTTTTACAACTTTATACGAAGTGTGGCCAGATGACGTTGTAGGTGAACGGGTAGAAGAACTTTTGCTTCTTATACGAGACACCATTACAACAGATAAAGGTTATCTAACCTTATTTTTAGAAAAAGATTGGACACCTGTTTCCTTTAAAGAAGAGTCAAAAGAAGAAATCGCTAAGCATTTTTATTTGGATCACGTTTCCTTTGGCCACGATGTGGAAACGGCTTATTTAATGCTTGAAGCGTCACATGCATTGGGATTAAATGATTCCATTACCTTACAAAAAGGAAAGAAAATGGTAGATCATTCTTTAAGAACTGGCTGGGATACTAAATTAGGTGGTTTTTATGATGGTGGTTATTATTATAAAGGTGAAGATAAAATGACCATTGTAAATGATGAAAAAAACTGGTGGTCACAAGCTGAGGGATTAAATACCTTACTCATCATGGATAAATATTTTCCTGATGATGAATTGAATTAT
>CAXBEL010000182.1:0-9150 GCA_963974735.1 uncultured Flavobacteriaceae bacterium
TCCGATCTCGCGCCCCCCAGACGCGCACTTTAACCGGACTAAGCTACATCCCGAATGATTGACTTAAAATGTCTAAAAGTTTCAAAATTCATTTTTGAAACAAGAGTGCAAATATAGCTATTTGATAAAAACCTCAAAGTGAATTTTGAAAAGATATAAATCTTCAAAATATGCTATAAAATTCAGGAAATGTCTAGTATTAGAGGGTTTAATTCTGCCTTAATCATTTTTTAGGGATCATTGACTATTCCTAATATATCATCCTAATATTATAGCATCCTTAATATCATTACATTATAAATACTCTAAATTATTATTTCTTAGATAAGTAGATGTTTTTTTGTAACTTAATATCTACAAAACGACTGGTTATTAATCTTTTAAATTCGGTGTATTATGAAACTTCTATTTTACCCCTTGGCATTTCTATTTTTGGCATTACCTACTGAGCCATCAAACACCTTTACAAGTCAAACTGAAAACTCTCTTCAAGGGACTTGGGAGTTGGACAGTTTTTATTATTATGATAATAATGAAGTAAGCGATACGCTTCCTACAACTGAAGGTTATAGACAAATCAAAATTTTTACAGATAACCGTGTTATGTGGACCCGTTTTGTTCCCATGGATTCTGTAGAGTGGTTCGGTTACGGCCATTACGCAGCGCTTGATGATCAATTAATTGAAACTCTAGAATACGGTTCTGCATCTATGATGCAGATTATAGATACTATGCGTGTTTTTACATTTGAACTGCAAATGGAGGAAGATTCTTATAGTCAAATCACTTTAGATGAAAATGGAGATCGATTTTCTTCAGAAAACTATAAACGTGTAGAATAGTCACGATTTATGTTCTAAATAGGGTAGAGGAATATGAAACTATTTTTTAATCAGTTTTAATATTCCTCTGCCTTCAACGCCTAGATAAATAGAGCCATCAGGACCTTGTTTTACATTTCTCACTCTTCCCACACCATCAAGGAGTTTCTCTCGTTTGATCACTTTGTTTTTATCTATGTAAACAGCCTCCAGATATAAAAATTTTAATGAGCCAACTAGAAGATTATCTTTTAATTGGGGATATTTATCACTGCTAATAAATGCCATGCCACTTGGGGCGATAGATGGAACCCAGTAGTAAAAAGGTTGCTCCATTCCTTTTTTTGATGTTTGATCTGTAATTGAGGTTCCGCTGTAATTAATTCCATAGGTTATAACAGGCCATCCATAATTGGCTGCTTTTCTAATAATATTTATTTCGTCACCTCCCCGAGGTCCGTGTTCGTGAACCCAAATTTCTCCAGTTGTAGGATTAATATCCATCCCTTGGGGATTACGATGCCCATAGGACCAAATAGCTTCCATAGCATTTTCCTTACCGACAAAAGGATTATCTGATGGAATGCTACCATCAAGATTTAATCGATATACCTTTCCGCCATCACGTTTAATGTCTTGAGGATTTTCATCTCTATTGCCTCGCTCACCAATTGTAAAATAAACGTGATCTTGATTGTCAAACACAATACGACTGCCAAAATGTTGACCTTTAGTTGTATTAGGAGTCGCTTTATATAACACTTCTTTTTCAGTAAGCTTACGACTATTTAATTTAGCCCGCATAAGTGCTGTATTTCCTCCTTTGCCGGCGCCTTCAGTAGATGAATAGGTAAAGTATATCCATCCTGTTTTTGAGTAATCAGGTGATATTTTAATATCCATTAATCCACCCTGACCTCTATAATAAACCTCAGGAACTCCTGCTATTATTTGTTTTTGACCATTTTTATAATGAATAAGTTCTCCTCTTTGCTCTGTGATAAGCATGCTGCCATCTGGCAAAAATTCTAATCCCCAAGGAACAATCAAATCTGGCACAATTACTTCGTAATCGTATGCAGATGATTCTGTGATAGGGATATCATTTTCTTTTTTGTTTTCAGTTACCTGTGCGCAGGAATAGCAACTTATAAGTAAAGTGTACAGAAAAATTATTTTAAATTTCATAGTATTGATTTTCAGTAATATGTAATTATTCTAATATACATAAAGCCAATTAAAGGAAATAAATTTTGGCTTCGATTTTAGATATGAAGTGTTAATAACGCTATTATAAATCACAATACCTTCTCTACAAAGTCTAAGTAGAAAAAAGTACTTTTGTAAAATATAAAAATGAATTTATGGCAGCAGAACAAATTAAGTGTCTGATTATAGGCTCAGGTCCAGCGGGTTATACAGCAGCAATATATGCGGCAAGAGCAGATTTAAAACCTGTAATGTACACCGGATTAGAACCTGGCGGTCAATTGACAACTACCACAGAAGTTGATAATTTTCCTGGATACCCTGATGGTATAGACGGTCCTTCTATGATGGTACAATTGCAACAACAAGCAGAACGTTTTGGAACAGAAGTGCGTATAGGAATGGTTACCAGCGTTGACTTTAGCGATAAAGTAGGTGGCATTCATAAAGTGACAGTAGATAATAATAAAGAGATAGAAGCAGAGACTGTAATAATCTCAACTGGAGCTACTGCAAAATATTTGGGATTACCCAGTGAGCAGAAATTGCGGGGTGGAGGTGTATCTGCATGTGCAGTATGTGATGGGTTCTTTTTTAAGGGACAACGCGTAGCTATAGTGGGTGGTGGTGATACCGCAGCAGAAGAAGCTACTTATTTGGCTAACATTTGTGAACATGTGACTATGCTTGTACGTAAGGATTATTTACGTGCTTCTAAAGCTATGCAGCATAGAGTGAATTCTAGAGAGAACCTCACTGTACTTTATAATACAGAAGTTGATGAAGTTTTAGGGGATCAAGTGGTAGAAGGTTTACGTATGCTTAATAATGTCACTGGTGAAAAACAGGAAATTGATATTACTGGTCTTTTTATAGCAATAGGGCATAAGCCAAACACAGACATCTTTAAAGGACAATTAGATATGGATTCTACTGGATATGTTATTACCGAAAATAAATCTACTAAAACAAATAAGCCAGGAGTTTTTGCAAGTGGGGATGTACAGGATAAAGAATACCGTCAAGCGATAACTGCTGCCGGTACAGGATGTATGGCGGCTCTTGATGCAGAAAGATATCTTGCTACTGTTGAAACTGAAGTGGAAGCATAGTTTTTAAACAGTTTATATAAAACCAGAAACGCCAAGAAATTTAATCTTGGCGTTTTTGTTTTATAACAACTTCTAAGAAAGAATAATTAATCTTCGTCTTCTTCCTCTTCTTCTTGGCTATCGATAGGTTTATCTTCATCGAGATCATCATCATCTTCTTGATCCAGTTTATCTGGCATTTCACTTATAGGCTCTTGTAATGCATCATCATCGTAGTCTTCTACGTCAAAATTCTCCATAGAGTTTTCTAATTTCTGACTTACTTTAACAAGATATATGGTATCATCGGTACGTACTTCTACCGCTTCAATAAGCTCGTTCTTCGCATTTTTAAATGATATGATATGGTCATCATCATAACCATAAGGATACTTATCCACCAGCAAGTTTAATATTTCAGGTGTAAGTTTTTTAAAATCAACAATAACTCGACGCATATAGCAGATTTAAGGTTTAATAGATTGAGGTGATAAATGTAAAAAAAAACGTTTTGCTTCTGCAAAACAATTTTCTAAAATATTATTTTAATTTTTTATAGTAATCAAATGCATCATAGATTAATTGATTAGAAACTTCTATGTCTGTAACAGCGCTTCCAATTTTATCTAAAAGAACAAAATTTATTTTACCGTAGGTATTTTTTTTGTCAAATTTTAATAACTGAATTATTTTTTCAATATCCTGTTCATTAAAATCAACATTATCATAATAAGCGGCTATACCAGTTGATATTTCGTCACACTCTTCATCACTTAAAGAGGATATTTTATTACTAAGATATGCAGCCAATATCATCCCAATGGCTATTGCTTCACCGTGTAATAATCTCTTTTTATCAGGATGAGTTAAAAAATAGGATTCTATGGAATGACCCAATGTATGCCCAAAATTTAGAGTCTTACGTAAATTGTCCTCATAAGGATCTTCTAAAACCACATTATTTTTTATTGCAATAGAATGATGTATTAAAGTGGTAAGTTCTTCAAAATTTTCATAATTAAAGTTTTTTACTTCTTCCCAATATTCTTTATTACTAATAAGGCCATGTTTGAGCATTTCGGCATAACCCGAACGTAATTCTTCAACAGGTAGAGTGCCCAAAAATTGAGGGTCAACCAGTACCATTTTCGGATTACTTATAACTCCTATTTGATTTTTGAGATTTCCTAAATCAACGCCGGTTTTACCTCCTACAGAAGCATCAACCATTGCCAGTAGAGTAGTGGGAATATTAATGTAATCTATACCTCTTTTAAACGTACAGGCTACAAAACCTCCAAGATCTGTTACAACACCCCCGCCTAAATTAATAACAAGACTTTTTCTATCCCCATTAAGTTCAGATAATACATTCCATACACCTGTACAGGTTTCTATATTTTTATAATGTTCGCCTGGATCAATCTCTATAACCTCGATGGTAACATGAGTTTCTAAGTTAGATAGAAATTGTGCAAGACAGTTTTCATGAGTATTAGAATCAACCAATACAAAAATGGTACTGTAGTTTTGACTTTTTAAATAGTCATTAAGGGTATCATATCCAGAATTATCAAAAACAATCTTATATCCTTTAGCTTCAATGGCCTGCATAATTGCGAATTTTAAAAATGTGAAATTAATATCTTTTTATAAAAATGACCTTTAATTCTAAGTATATTTGGCGACATTTTTTAGACAATGCTAGAGAACAGAATATTTGATAATACAGAAAAAGCTTTTGCTTTAAAATCTGACAGTGAGCTCGAAAGAGCTTATTTTTTATTTAAAATGATATCTAAACAGCCCCTGGTAAGAATAGGTACTACAGTTACCCGCTTTGCGCTTAATGCCAATCTTCCCGTTGAAGGATTAATTCGCGCAACTGTTTTTGATCATTTTTGTGGCGGTGTCAATGAGAAAGACTGTCAACCTGTTGTGGATAAAATGCATAATAAAAGTGTGCATTCTGTTCTCGATTTTTCTGTTGAAGGAAAAGAAAAGGAAAAACAATTTGATGCAGCTTTAGAACGGGTTTGCCATTTAATAGAATTTGCCAGAGACAAAAAGTCAATGCCGTTTTCAGTATTTAAACCTACTGGTTTCGGCCGATTTGAAGTATGGAGGAAAGTAACGGAAAGAGAAGAATTAACTCCCTCTGAAAAAGAAGAATGGGAACGTATTCGTCAACGTTTTGATAAAATATGTGCTAAAGCTAAAGAATGTGATATTTGTCTTCTTATTGATGCAGAAGAAAGTTGGATGCAGGAAGCAGCAGATTCTTTAGTAGAGGAGATGATGGAAAAGTATAATAAGACTAAACCAATAGTTTTTAATACGCTACAGTGTTATAGATGGGATCGATTGGAATATTTAAAAGTATTACACGCTGATTCTATTAAAAAAGGCTATAAGCTAGGCGTGAAGATTGTACGTGGTGCCTATATGGAAAAAGAGCGTGAAAGAGCTTCTGAAAAAAATTATGAATCTCCTATATGTAAGGATAAATTCGAAACAGATGCTCATTTTAATGCAGTGATGGCCTATATTTTTGATAATCTAGATGATATCTGGGTTTTTGTGGGTTCTCATAATGAAGAGAGTAATTACCTGGCGATGGAGCTGATGAATCAAAAGGAAATCACCAACAACGATAGGCGAGTTTGGTTTGGTCAACTATACGGAATGAGTGATCATATATCCTTTAATCTTGCTTCTGAAGGTTATAATGTTGCTAAATATGTTCCTTTTGGTCCTGTTAAAGATGTTATGCCTTATCTTATTAGAAGGGCAGAAGAGAATACATCTGTAGCTGGACAGACCAACAGAGAGCTTACTTTATTGAAACAGGAAAAAAAGAGGCGTAAACTCTAAAGACTTTCAAAATTTTTAACGGTAACCTTTTCTTCGCAATTTTCAACAATTGCGGCAAAGGGTTTTACTTCGTCATTTTGGGATTCAATGTAGAAAATTCCACAAGGCTCTTTACGCGGATCACTCTTTGAAAATATCACTTCTCCCTCTTCAAAAAGTATTCTTAATTGTGTAGTGTCAATAGCATTTTGAGACATATAGGTTTTCGCTTCTTGCGAAAGGGTATAACCTTTTGTTCTCATGTTTTTAAGTGCCCTAGCATTTGGCATGTAAGAACAAGAAGGTATTTTGGTCCCACTTCCTTTTAAAAAGAAAGCGAGCATTATTAATCCTATGGAAAAACCGCCGAGGTAATATCCCAATCTATGTAAAAGTTTCATTTAAATATTTTCTTTGGAGCAGGTGTCTAGATTAAAAGAATAATAAGTTGATGTCACGATATGGCATATCAAACCAATCTGAAACGGATTTGCTTGTTAGAATTCCGCGGTAAAAATACAACCCACTTTTTAATCCTTTATCAAATCTGAGACTATTTTCCAGTCCACCATTATCTCCAATATCAAGAAGGTAGGGAGTGAATATGTTACTTATTGATATAGAGGCGGTTCTAGCATATCTTGCAGGAATATTAGGTACACAATAATGCAAAACATCATTTTTAACAAATGTAGGTTTATCATGTGTAGTTACTTCGCTTGTTTCAAAACAACCACCCATATCAATACTTACATCTATAATTATCGAACCACTTTTCATACATTCTACCATTTCCTCCGAAACCACTATAGGCGCACGATCTTTACCTCGTACAGCTCCTATGGCTACATCACAACGTCTAAGCGCTTTTAAAAGATTTTTGGGTTGTACAGTAGAAGTGTATAGGGGACGTCCCACATTAGTTTGTAGGCATCTAAGCTTGGTAAGAGAATTATCAAATACTTTTACATTAGCCCCAAGACCAAGTGCTGACCGGGTAGCAAATTCCCCAACTGTACCTGCGCCAATAATAACAACTTCAATAGGAGGGACTCCGCTAATATTTCCAAACATCAATCCATTTCCCTGACCTTCACGAGACATAAGTTCGGAAGCCAATAGTATAGATGCCGTTCCTGCTATTTCGCTTAATGCTCGTACAGCCGGATAAGTCCCATCATTGTCTCGGATAAACTCAAATGCTAAGGCAGTAATTCTTTTAGTAGCGAGTGCAGTAAAATATGCTTTTGTTTGAGTTTTTAATTGAAGGGCGGATATTAATACGGCCTGAGGGTTCATCAAATCCAATTCTTCAAGGGAAGGAGGTTCTACTTTAAGAACCATAGGGCAGCCATAAACTTTTGCGGTGTCTCTGGTTATTTCTGCTCCAGCCTCAGAATAATCGTGATCTGAAAATTTAGCATCTTCTCCTGCTTTAGATTCCATAAGAACACGATGACCGTGAGCGACGAGCGCAGCCACAGCATCTGGAGTAAGGCAAACACGTTTTTCCTGAAAATGTTTTTCTTTGGGAATACCTATATACAAAGAGCCTTTTCTTTGCTCAATTTCTAATTTTTCCTCTTGAGGAAGAAGTTCTTCCTTGGTAAATGGACTATTTGTTAGGGTCATTTGGTTAGTAATGAATAACCCCAAATTACGGATAATTTAAGATAGGATGCAATTCTAGAGCAAAAAGAGTAATTAGTTAACCCATATAGAGCGGCTCATCGTCGTCTTCATCGTCATCCTCTTCACCCGCAAATTCATAAGAATATGAATTGTGATCTGTGATGTCATCGTTTTTAATTTCGCCTTTAATGTTGACTCTATTAAGTTCGTGAAGATTTATATTATGTATTTTATCAAAAATTCTTGTTCGAACTGTGTAAAGAAATATTAATGAAAAAAATACTATAAATGCCAATATATATATTTCATTAGTATCTGTAAATAATAAGTCTTCATTTAGTGTGCTATATGTTTGAAAAACATACATGCATATTGGAACCATTAAAGCGTGATACCACCAATGCTTACAGGTAAAAAACCAGATTAGTAAAAGCATTAAGGGAATTAATTTACTTGTAAGAGTCCAAGCTAGTATATAAATACTACCATATGCATTACTTTGATATGTAAAAAAAGAGGTTTTCCAAATTTTTACATCTGGAAAACCTTCATATAAATAAAATAAATATGGTGTTATTATAATTAAAATCGCTATAACACTACCCGTTCTTAGGGACAATGATTCTACTTTTGCGAATTTGTTTTTCAGCATAATCTCCACTGTTATCTTGAGTTGCAGTGTAAGTTAATGCAGTTGCGCCAGCGATTAGAAGGCCTAGGAGTAAAGCTTTTAATTTCATAATTGTTAGTGTTTGAGTGTTAATGATTTGTTGATACAAATATGTAAAACCAAATCTAATTTTGTCACATCAAATAAAACAATTACATTCGCGCCTTTTTTACAAACTCCCTTTCTTATTCTGCATTTACTTTTACTCTACTTCTTTACTTTTATATTATAAAAAATGTTTTTTAACCTATTTTAGTAATGTCTAAAGAAAGATTTTTCTTTCAATATTAAAATTTAGCATTAACAATATTTTAACAATTTTAAGAGAAATCAATTACTCTTTCATCGTCGTTAATCGAACTTATCTTCGCTGAATGTTCACTTCCAGAAAGAAAAATGTTAATTTTTTCTGGCCATTCAATAAAAATCCAAGCATCAGAATCTAAATAATCTTCTATGCCTATATCATACACTTCATCAGTGTCTTCTAATCGATAAAAATCAAAATGAAAAATAGTCTCTTCCTTATTGGTTAAATATTCATTAACTATTGAGAAGGTAGGACTGGATGCGGATTGCGATGATCCCAATTCTTTTACCAAAGATTTTATGAGGGTGGTTTTACCTACTCCCATATCTCCATAAAAGAGTATAGTTTTGTTAGTACATTGACCCAGAATTTCTCTGGCAACAGCGTCTATTTCAGACAGGCTGTAGGTTCTTTTCATTAGGTTTTATGATTTAAGGCTGGTGCAAGATATAAATTATCTTGGATTTAGAACTACAAATGGTATTATCATTTCTTCAAGAGATACCCCACCATGTTGATAGGAATTTCGATAATAACTAACATAATGATTGTAATTATTAGGA
>CAXBEL010000183.1:0-9093 GCA_963974735.1 uncultured Flavobacteriaceae bacterium
AATGCCATTTGATATCAAACAAAATCAACAAATGTTGTACCTATGTTGTACCTATTTTTGTTACTTTTATATTCTTAAGTAATTATTATGGCAACAATTAAAGCAGTACTCCGCAAAAAAAATAATCCTGAAGGGCAATATCCAATTGCCATTAGAATCACCAAAGACAGAAAAAGTTCTTATTTAGGAACTGGTCAGTACATTGAAGAAAAGTATTGGGATGAGAAAAATAGATGCGTTAGAAAATCCCATCCTAATGCAAGCATTATCAATAATTTTATAATCACAAAAGTCGCTGAGGCAAATAAAAAAGCCCTTGAAGCTGAAAGCAGCGCTGACTATCAAACAGTCAATATAATTAAGAAAAAAATTAGACAAAATAAAAAGGTCGATTTTTTCAAGGTTGCAAATATGCACTTGACAAACCTTAAAAATAGAGGAAACCATCATCAATACGATACTGAGGTTGGTCGTCTAAACAAATTCAAAACGTTTCTAAAAAGAAAGGAGTTGCCCTTCAACGAGTTAAATGTCCCTCTTCTGAAAAATTTTGAGGCTTATCTACTTCACGATAATAAGCGTTCTCCAAGAACCGTTGTAAACTATCTCATTTTAATACGGACTATTTATAATCTAGCCATATCAGAGTCTTTAGTTGACAGGGGCAGATATCCTTTTGGAAAAGGAAAAATCCAAATCAAAATTCCTGAGACACAAAAAATCGGGTTTAATATAGAGGAAATTCAGAAATTGGAGAATGCAACTGATTTAACTGATGCTCAACAAAAAGCTGTACACGTCTGGCTTATTAGTTTTTACTTCGCTGGCATAAGGGTTGGTGATGTAATAAGATTGAAATGGTCTGACTTTAATGACGGTAGGTTGATGTATCGGATGAACAAAAACAGTAAACTAGTCACTTTAAAAATACCTGATAAGGCTAACGCTATTCTTAAAATATATCAACATAATTATATACTTAAGAACGACTTTATTTTTGAGTATCTTAAAGGTATTGATTTAGATGATTCTCATATGGTTTCTGTTAGAACACAGACTATAACACGAAACTTAAACAGACACTTGAAAAAAGTTGCTGCTAAACTGAACATCAATAAAAAAATGAGTATGCATATCGCAAGACATAGTTTTGGAAATATTTCCGGTGATAAAATCCCTATTCAAATGCTTCAAAAACTTTATAGGCACTCCTCTGTAACTACCACTATAAACTATCAAGCGAATTTTATTCATAAAGATGCAGATGATGCATTGGATAGTGTTGTGAATTTTTAGCCAATAATTAATTTAATCTTCTTAATGGTTTTATGTAGTATTAAACAATTTTATTATCTATATTCGCAAACCAAACGTTCGGTTTTATGAAAGATTCTAAGGAACATATTTTAAAAACGTCTTTGCTCCTGTTTTTACAGAAAGGATTTAAAGAGGTAACTATGAATGAAATCGTAAAGAGTTCTGGCTTTTCAAAAGGAGCTTTTTATCATTATTTCAGTAGTAAAGAAGAAGTTTTTAAAGAAGTGTTGGATGTATATTTCGGACAAATGCTCCATTTAGATTACGATTCTTTACCGTCAGATTCGTTACAATCGTTTTATAAATCCATTTTGGACATTCAACAAAAAAAAGATACTTCTATACGTTCTTGGTATGCCTCTTATTTTAAAGAGGAAGAGGAAGTACCAAGCTCGAACCTATATTATATTCTTTTTGATGCAGTAAGGATGTTACCTGATTTTCGGAATAAACAGAAAACTAGATTACAAAATGAATTAGAAGCTTGGGAAAATGTAATTAAAAATGCTATGGATAATGGAGAGATAATCACCAATATTTCAGCTGAGAACCTTGCTAAGCAATTTGTTTATACAAGTGATGGGATTGCTTTACATATAGTGATGATGAACAGTACAAATGAATTGACAGATGAAGTAACAAAAGTATGGGATAGTTTGTACAAAAGTCTAAAAAAATAAAAACTTTACGCATCTATAAACCGAATAGTCGGTTTCATTAATCTATAATCTTAAAATCATATTTAGTTCCAACAATTTCTTTGATAAAACATACCGAACGGTCGGATTTAATAATAAAAAAATGAATATAAATAGAAAATTGATGCTCGTATTCGGCATACTACTGAATACCTTCCTGCAAGCAAATGCTCAGCAATCGCAGGATCTATCTTTAAAGCAAGCATTAAATTATGCACTTGAAAATAAAGCTGATGCTAAGAAAAGCCAACTGGACATCACTAAGAGTGAATATCTAATTCAGGAAAAACGAGCTGAAATATTACCTTCCCTATCACTGGATGGCAACCTGATTAATAATCCTATTCTGCAGGAGACAGCCTTACCCGGTGAAATTCTAGGGGAACCGGGTACCGTTATAATGGCTCCATTGGGACAAAAATGGAATGCTGATGGCGGAATCAACTTGACACAGAAGTTATTTGACCAATCGGTTTTCATAGGGCTAAAAGCGGCAAAATCTACTAGAGAGTTCTACCAAATCAATAAGGAGCTTACCGATGAAGCCATTATTGAAAAAGTAGCCTCACAATATTATCACACCCTTATCTTACAAATTAGATTACAGGCTGTAGATTCCAATTATCAGAATACCGTTAAAATTCAGGGAATAATCCAAAGTCAATTTGAAAACGGATTGGCAAAAGGAATAGACGTGAAACGAATTCAGGTAAAAGTATTCAACTTGGAAGCACAACAACAGCGGCTGAACAACTCTATTCAAATAAGTAAAAATACACTCAAATTTTTAACCGGCTTGCCCATTCAAAATGAAATCACTTTAAATGATGATCCTATTGGCTTATTGCCCGCTAATGATGATAAAGAGTTTAATATAACAACTTTAAATACCTATCAATCCCTTAATAAAGAAAAAGAGCTAATCCATTATCAGCTTCAGGAAGTCAAAGCATCCAATTATCCAAGCCTTAGTTTAAATGCTCAATACCATTATCAAGGTTTGGGAGACACCTTCCCTATCGGAAAAGATGAAAGCCAGCAGGTATATTGGACAGATTACTCTAGTATCACCCTTAATCTACATATTCCCGTTTTTTCTGGATTTAAAACACGCTCTAAAATCCGACAGGCCCAGATTGACCTTGAGGCTATGCAATTGGATATAGAAGACAAAGAACGGTCATTAAGAACAGATTATGAAAATGCCAAAACCCAAATCAGAAACAGTGAAATCACTATTAATAACCAACAACAAAATGTAGCCTTGGCCAAAGAGGTGGTAGAGGATATTCAGAATAATTATGCCAATGGACTGGCACCACTTACTGACGTGCTGGATGCTGAAACTTCTCTTACAGAAGCACAGAATAATTATAACAAAGCCCTGCTTGATTACCGCTTGGCGAAATTGGAATATTTAAAATCAACAGGAAAATTAAAAACACTTTTAAAATAAACAATTATGAAAAAAACAATATATACCATCACCATACTAGCTATAGTACTTGGCGGAGCGATATACATACTCCTTTCCAATAAGGAGCAAAATCAGGAAGAAACAAGGATTATCACAAAAAAAAATGAAGCTATTAGTGTTAAGGTGGATACGGTAAAACGTATTGTCCCGCAACTCACCTATAGTAGCAATGGCATTTTTGAACCAGTACAACAATTGATAGTAACCCCGGAAGCTTCCGGTACTATTCAAAAAATAATGGTAAAGGAAGGCGATAGGATAACAAAAGGACAAACCTTGGCATATCTAAAAAAGGATCAAGCAAACGTAACGTATCAAAATGCAAATACTAATTACCAAAGTGCTTTAGAAAATTACAACCGTTATGAAAGAGCCTACAAAACTGGTGGGATAACCAAGGAGCAACTGGAACAGATGAAATTACAGTTAGACAACGCCAAATCAACCTTAGAAAATGCCAACTTAGATGTGGAAGATACCCGTATTAAAGCCTCTATAAACGGCATTGTAAATAAAAAATACATAGAACCCGGGGCAGTCGTAAATACGGCTACATCACTTTTTGAAATTGTAGATATCAGTACCTTAAAACTTCGGGTAAGCGTACCGGAACTACAGGTTTCTATGATCAGACAAGACCAGCAGGCGCAGATAAAGTTAAGTGTTTATCCCGATACTACTTTTGAGGGCAAGGTTTTTTTTATTGCCGCAAAAGCAGATAGCGCTCTTAATTTTCCCGTAGAAATTATCTTAAAAAACAATACGACCTCCCCTATCAAAGCGGGGATGTATGCTACAGCATTATTTGAAACGCCATCTTCAGAAATTAAACCGGTAAAAGTCATTTCTCGAAATGCCTTTACCGAAGGCCTTGGAGAAAGTGAAGTTTTCGTCGTGAAAAATAATAAAGCTCATTTACAAAAAGCACAAACCGGAAGAAGCTTTAACCACAGTGTAGAAATCTTAAACGGATTGGAAGTTGGTGATGTAGTAGTAACCAGTGGACAGATCAACTTGGAGGATCAATCTCCAATACAAATTATTCAATAAAAGATATACAATGAAAATAGCCGAAATACCTATTAAGCGTCCCACAATTGTGGTGGTGATTTTCACCATTCTCATTTTAGGAGGACTTTACAGTTACAATAGATTAGGGTATGAATTATTACCCAGATTCAATCTAAATTTAATTACCATTTCTACGAGTTATCCGGGAGCCTCTTCCAGTGAAGTAGAAAATTCCGTAACCAAGAAGATTGAAGATGCCATTTCTTCGGTGGAAAACGTAAAAAAAATAGAATCTAAATCTTTCGAAGGGCTCTCTACGGTAACACTTACCCTAGATTCTAATGCTGATGAAAGCGAATCTTTAAACGATGCTCAGCGTAAGGTAAATGCCATTGAAAAAGATTTACCAGAAGATGCAGATCCGCCTTCACTAAGTAAGTTTTCCCTCAGTGACCTGCCTATTATAACCATTGGTGCCACTGCAAATATGGAAGAAACTGAATTTTACGACTTACTGGACAAAAAAATAAAGCCAACACTCTCCAGTTTAAAAGGGGTTGCACAGGTAAATGTGATAGGTGGTTCTGAAAGGGAAATACAGGTCAACATAGATCCTGAAAAAGTAAAAGGCTTTGAACTTACTTTGCCCGAGGTGGTCAGTACTATTTTAGCTTCCAATATTGATTATCCAACCGGGAGTCTAAAAACACGCAAAAGTAGGGTACTTATCCGTTTGTCAGGAAAATATGAAGATGTTGATGAGCTTCGGAACTTGGTAGTTAGTTCCGAAAATGGCATACAGATTCGGGTACGTGATATCGCAGAAGTAAGGGATACACAAAAGGAGGTAAACAAAGTTGCCCGGGTGAACGGAAAGGATGCTATTATAATACAGGTAATGAAACAGTCCGAAGCCAATGCGGTAGAGGTTAGTGAAGCCATTAGCCATAGTTTACAACAAATGGAGGATCAATATGCCATTAACCAAGTAAAGCTCCCTGTGGTAGATGATAGTAGTGAATTTACATTACAAGCCTCCGATGCGGTAATGCACGATTTAATATTGGCAGTACTATTGGTGGCTTTAGTAATGTTGTTCTTCCTACATACTATCAGAAACGCATTTATTGTAATGGTTTCCATTCCCGCATCTCTAATAGCTACTTTTATAGGGATGTACCTCTTGGGTTACACGCTTAACTTGATGAGTTTATTGGGGCTTTCACTTGTTGTGGGAATTTTGGTGGATGATGCCATTGTAGTATTGGAAAATATCTACCGTCATATGGAGATGGGTAAAAACCGGGTTCAGGCGGCTTATGACGGAACGGTAGAAATTGGATTTACCGTTGCTGCAATCACCCTTGTTATTGTAGTGGTATTTCTTCCGATTGCGCTGAGCACCGGTCTGGTGTCTGACCTGATAGCCCAGTTTTGCGTTACCGTAATTCTCGCCACCCTGTTCTCGCTACTTTCTTCTTTTACAATTGTTCCTTGGCTTTCATCAAGGTTCGGAAAATTGGGGAAGATCACAGGGAAAAATGTATTTGAAAGAATAATTCTAGGCTTCGAAAAAGGACTAGACAAATTCACGCACTTTGTGAGTAATCTGCTCATATGGTCTTTGATACATAAAGGCAAAACACTATTAATTGTAATGCTTCTATTTGTGGGTTCGTGTACACTTCTGGTATTAGGCTTTATCGGGGGAGAATTTCTTCCCCCTGTAGATCGAGGTCAATTTGTGGTTCAATTGGAACTCAATAAAGATGCCTCTTTGGAAACGACCAATTTTGCTACACAAAAAGCAGAAAAAATACTCGGCCGCCATTCCGAAGTAATGCGTATGGTCACTACCGTTGGACAAAGCAGTGATGGAACGTTCAGCACACAGGAAACACCTTTCAAATCCGAGATTACAGTAGCTTTAGTGGATAAATCAGAGCGGAAAGATAAAACTACTGTTTTTGCAGCAAAGGTAAAACGGGAACTGCAAAATGCCCTTGCAGGAGTAAAAATTAAAACGGCCACGGTAAGTATTGTGGGGGGCGCCGATGATGCTCCAATCTCTTTAACGATAACCGCTCCCGATTATAAAGATGCGCTGGCGTTCTCTAAAAAAGCACTGGATTTATTAGGAAAAGTTCCAGGAGCCACACAAATAAAAACCAGTGCAGAAAAAGGAAACCCTGAAATACAAGTATCTATAGACCGAGATAAAATGGCGGCTTTAGGAATTGCGTTACAGGATGTAGGAATGGTGATGCAAACGGCCTTTAGTGGGAACACTGATGGTAAATTCCGTGCCGGGGCTTATGAGTATGACATCAATATTAAATACAATGCATCAAATCGGTTATCAATTCAGGATGTTAGTGACATTTCTTTTGTAAATACTGAAGCCAATAGGATAAAACTATCCCAGTTCGCAACTATTAGTGAAGGCACAGGGCCCAGTTTCCTTGAACGCAGGGATAAAAGTGCTGCGGTAACCATTTCCGCTCAGGCAGCAGGAAGGCCTTCCGGAGATATTGCAGCCGAATGGGAAGAGGCTTTTTCGAAAATTCCACGAAACAATGGGGTAAACTATATCTGGGGAGGCGATAGGGAAAACCAATCCGATAGTTTTGGTACTCTGGGAGTTGCCCTGTTAGCGGCTATACTATTGGTGTATCTTATTCTGGTATCCCTATATGATAGTTATCTATACCCGTTTGTGGTATTGTTTTCCATACCCCTATCCTTTATTGGTGCCTTATGGGCATTGGCTTTGACCAATAATTCCCTAAATATATTTACCATTTTGGGTATAATAATGCTCATCGGATTAGTAGCTAAAAATGCGATTCTTCTAGTCGATTATACCAATCAGAAAAAAGCGGAAGGCTTAGATACCTTTAGTGCTTTGGTCAGTGCCAATCACGCACGTTTGCGTCCTATATTAATGACAACCATTGCGATGGTTATTGGTATGGTGCCCATTGCCTTGGCAACTGGCGCAGGTGCTGAATTGAATAATGGACTGGCCTGGGTAATTATTGGTGGGCTAATAAGTTCTCTCTTCCTAACACTTATTGTAGTTCCTTTAGTTTATGCGGCTTTTGATAAGCTACTTTTGAAATTCAAGACAAAACAAAAAGCATCCCAGAGTATAGAGGAATTATTAATAATCACAAAAAACTAATTATATGCCTAGTCTAACTAAATGGGTGAATTATATAATGGAAAAAATGCTCCTCCTGTCTAAGCATTGTAAAAGTTCTAGAGACTGTATGCATTACCCAACAACTTGAAAATTACCTTTAAAGGCAGATTTTTCAACTCTGGATTTTCAACTTGGACATGCAATTTAGTTACGGCTAACTGCCCTATAAAAAAATCTATGTAAAAGGGTTCTGACTGGAAGGAAAAAGGATTATAAAAAAGCTACAATGATTAATTTAAACTTAGACAAATATAAATTAACAGAAATATATATAATATTATTTAGTTGGGTTCTCTTTCTTATCCTTTTTGCGTATTTAAAAGTTGGATTTAATGACGATTGTATTTTTATTAATCTATTCAGTTCAGAAAAGGTTTCTAAAAAAACAATTTATCTCTTTGCCATTATATATGGCCTCATTGTTGGCTTTCTTTTTAGTCTTATGCATCTATATGTTTATCCCAAAATAATTCATAACGCCTCATTTGGTAGAAATATAATCGCAAGAAGCATACTTTTCTTGATTTGTTTTAAAACAGCAGAGACCATTTTAAGATTTTCTTATACTGGGGTTGAGACCTTAATTTCAAGCTATGAAAATCAGAACGAAACCCTAAAAAGCCTATTCATATATTCTGCGGTGATAAACTTTTTGACTGATTTTTTCCTTTTAATGAGAAAAAATATGGGACCTCAGTATTTTTATAATTTAATAAGGGGAAAATACCACAGACCTCAGGAAGAGAATCGAATTTTTATGTTTTTGGATTTATCATCTTCTACAGTAATCGCTGAAAAAATAGGACATATTGCCTATAGTTCATTATTACAGGATTGTTTTAAGGAACTTTCTTCTCTCCTTCTTGAACACAATGCCTCAATATATCAATACGTGGGGAATGAAGCAGTAATAACTTGGGAAATCAACAAACATACTAAGCGGAACCAATGTATATCCCTATTCTTTGCCTTTAGGGAAAGATTGCAAAATAAGAAACCATATTTTCTAAAAACTTATGATGCTGTACCTTTTTTTAGAGCCTCTGTGCACGAAGGCAGTGTGATAATGTCAACTGTAGGTGAAATTAAAACAGAAATCGTTTATCACGGAGATGTTTTAAATACTGCGGCAAGAATTCAATCAATATGTAAAAATTACCATTCCGATCTGCTGATTTCCGAAAAATTCTTTAAAAACATCAATGATAACAAATTATATAAATTTAAATGTTTCAATAATGTAGAGCTTATAGGGAAAGATGAAAAGATGAAAATTTACGATGTAAGAGAATGAGGATTGATGAAGTGAGTTAAAAAATGGATAGTTGTAACGTTTGTTTGCATATTTCTCCTGTCGGGTTAATAAAATATATTTCATATGTATG
>CAXBEL010000184.1:0-9064 GCA_963974735.1 uncultured Flavobacteriaceae bacterium
TTAAAGCAAACTCCAGGCTTCGAATGCGACTTACACAACCTGCCAGAATTGGTGACAAATTTATCCCCAAAAACACCCCGGTTTTCGGCTTTGTGAGTTTTCAGCCTAACCGCGTCTTGATTGAAATCGAAAATATCAAGAAGCATCCAACTAGTCTAAAAGCCTTTGACCTTGAAGATGGTAGCGAGGGTATTTACATCGAGAATAATTTCCGGGCGGAAGTAACCACGGAGGTTTTGGATGATGTAATCGGTGATATTAATATTCCAAGCGTGCCCCAGGTCAGCGGGATAAGCAAAGTATTTCGCCGAAATAACCGAAATGTAAAAGTGACCATTCTAAATAATTACAGATTAATTCTAAAAGCCGATAAACCTGAACTAAACTGGGGAATGGCTAATCAATAAAACAATTATTATGAAAAAGTATATTTTAACCAAGGCCACTCTACTGGTTTTTATTATTACCAGTGCACAAACCCAGGAAAAACTGGACACTATCTACGCTAATGATCATAAAAATGTTGCGCTATTTTTTCCTGAAGCGATTAGCCAGGGGCTTACTGGAGCAGCACATTTTGTATTTACCTATAACCGCGATAAGCAGCAGCACTTTGGGCTCCTGCAGGCCAAACCCGGCAAGGAAAGTAACTTATTGGTTATCGGAGCCGATGGAGCTGTCTTCTCCTATATTTTAAAGTATAAAGAACAATTTTCCAGGCTAAACTATTTTATCCCTGAAGCGGAAAGTATTGGAAAAGAAAAGCCAGTTGTCAAGGATTCAGTTAGGGACAAAAAACCGCAAAAGAACTTAAACAAGAAGGAAGATCATTACCGCAGATTCTGCAGCCACCTGCTGAGTAAAAAACAAGGCATAGGCCGCATAAAGAAGCGAAAGTACGGCGTTATTATTAGTGTTGAAAACATTGTTTTTAATAAGGAAGAGCTTTATTTTGTGATTCAAATTGATAATAGATCAGGCCTGGATTACGATCTCAATTTCTTAAAACTGGCCATTGAAACCCGTAAAAAAAGTAAGAAGAAATCCTTCCAGCGTTTATACCAAGAGCCGGTTTTTAAGTACAACTTACCGGATAAGATTGGAAAAAAACAAACGGTAAGATTGGTTTATGTATTGCCAAAATTTTCCTTGTCTAATGAAAGGAGGGCAATATTAGAGCTTAATGAAAAAGACGGAGAACGGGATTTAAAATTAAATATCTCCCATCGGTTTATTAATAATCCGAATTGATATTTTGTATTAATTATTTAAGTCAAATGCGGTTTCCCGTAAGGTACTGATCTTAAAATATTTTATTTTAGGAAAATTAATATTTTAAAATTATTTTTTATGAAAACGTATCTGATTGGTTATGATCTAAACAAGCCTGAAGCTAACTATCCCAAACTTATAGAAAATATAAAAAAAATTGCTAACAAAACTTGGTGGCATCATCTTGACAGTACTTGGATAATCAAAAGCAATCGATCTACCGAAAGTATATTAAATGAGTTAAAAGCTTCAATCGATAATGATGATGAACTTCTTGTTGTTAGACTAAATGGTGAAGGAAGTTGGACGGGTTTCACTAAAAAAGGTTCCGATTGGCTTAAAAACAATCTTACACTGAATTAATCTAAAATAAGATTTTAATTATCTAGTTCTTATCAAATTCATCAAGAACTAGCTTGCTCTTTCAAAAATGTTCATTACATTTGAATGTTCATTGTCACTGAACAAAACAAAATAATGAACATCAAGAGCTATGTATCGCAATAATGACTTCCTCTACGAGGCTGCTTCTAAACTGGAAGAACTAACTAAGGTTTCTATTCAGGTGGATAGCAATAGAGCTGATTATGATGCGCTTTTGACTGTAAACAGCACACAGTTTATAGTAGAGAGCAAATCTGCTGTTCGGACATCTAACCAAGGATTTATCTTATCACAACTAGAGGAACTGAAAAATAATAGTAGCAGACCTATTATTTTAATAGCTGAATATATTTCAAAAAAAGCAGCCCAGGAATTGAAGGAACGTGGTATTAATTATATCGATGTTGCTGGCAATGCGTTTATAAAGCATAAAGATTTAACGATCTTTGTAGAAGGTCAAAAGAATGCAAAGAAAGATAAGACAAATCAATCACGAGCTTTTCAAGAAACAGGCTTAAAAATTATTTTTCATTTATTAAATAAGCCCGAAAACCTTCAAGATTCTTACAGAAGAATTTCGGAACGAGTTGACGTATCCGTAGGATCCGTAAGCAATGTAATGGCCGAACTTGAAGCCTTAAATTACTTATTGAAAACACGTAATAAACGTGTTCTTAAAAATAAAAGAGAATTATTAGAGCGTTGGGTGGTCGATTTTAGTGCAACGCTTAGACCTCGAATTCTCAGAAAACGAATGCGTTTTATAGATCAGGAACAACTAAAAAACTGGCGCACTATAGATTTACATTCAGAAAATGGTTCTATCCTTTGGGGAGGTGAACCTGGAGGGGCGCTTTATACAGATAACTTAAGACCTGAGCAATTTACCCTATTTACAGATTTAGAACTTTCTCAAGTCGCAAAAACACTTCGTTTAATCCCAAGTGAAGGTGGTACTGTTGAAATCTTACAAAAATTTTGGAAAGATAATGACACTAACAACCAAGCCGCCCCCCCACTTTTAGTGTATGCAGATTTAATAAACAGTGGTTATGGAAGAAATATCGAAACCGGAAAAAAAATACTAGAGAATGAGCTACAGTATATCTAGCGAGAAATTTAAGCATCCACTATTGAAACCTATTCTGTTAGAACTTACAGAGTACTTCAAAGAAGCGGGTATTTCTTTTTTTGTGATCGGTGCTACCGCAAGGGATATCATTATGGAATTACACGATGCGCAGTCTGGTCGCTTAACCTACGATCTTGATATCGCAATTACAGTGAACGATTGGGAACAATGGTTAAATGTTGAACAGGAGCTTGTAAAGCTTAAAAATTTCACCAAATATAAAAATCAAAAACAACGCTTTATCTACAAAGGCAAATTCCAATTAGATATTGTGCCTTTTGGAGAAATAATGAAAAAAGAGCACAAAATATTTTGGCCTCCTCACGAAGAAATAGCAATGTCAGTTTTAGGTTTTACAGCTGCTGATGAAGCTGCATTGCCTGTTCGTATAGACGATGAAACCGAAATCAAGATTGCTACTCTCAGTGGGATTTTCATTTTGAAAATAATCGCTTGGAAAGATCGCCACCAGCGCAACAATAAAGATGCAGATGATATAGGTTTTATTTTAGAAAACTATTTATCAATTCACGAAGAAAGAGCTGCTACCCATTATTATGATGCTGTATATGGCCAAGAACCATTCAAAAATACCACCGGAGGAGCGGTTCTTTTAGGAAAGGATAGTAAAGAATTATTAGAAAAATACACAGAAACAGGTGACTCTATTCTTAAAATCTTAAACGTAGAAATCGATAAAAAGGAAGAAAGTAAACTGATTAATCAAATAATAGAAACCCATAAATCCTTAAACTATGACGAAGTGCTACAATGCATTCAAAATATAGTTAATGGATTAAACAAAAAATAACTAGCACATATATGGCTACAGCTATAAAAAGTAAGGAAGAAATAGTACTAGAGGATAACGAGCTCGTTTGTATTCTTACCGGAGAAGTAAAAAAAATCAAGGAACAAGAAACCAACCTTCAGTCGGTTATTTTAATGTTGAATGAAGAATATGGTTTCGACCTCGATGATATGAAGCGTAATTTTACGATTGAATATGAAGATCCAGACACAGGGAAAAATAAAAAACAAAAAGTAGATCTCGTTATTTTTGAAAAGAACAAACCTCACGAGCAGGACTCTATCATACGCTTGTGCGTTATTCAAAGTGATAAAATAAAACCAAACGATAAAAAGAAAGGTGTTGCCGCAACATTGGAAAATGCAATGGGTGCTGTTGAAAACTGTGAGTTTGGTTTATGGGCAAATGGTTCCAGCTATAACTTCCTGCAAAAAGAAGTGGATGATATTGGCTATGATTATAATTTCATAGATTTATCTGACTTTCCGGGAGAAGGTGAAACGCTCGAAGATTTGGATCGCGATGATCGTTCCCATACCCGTACACCCGCAAACGACTCTTTGATAAAAGTTTTTAAACGTTCTCACGATTATATCTATGCCAATGAAGGCCGAAAGAAAGATGCATTTTGGCAATTACTCAACTTGATATTTTGCAAACTTTATGATGAAAAACGCCGTTTTATGGACTTACCAAACGGCGAAAGCTACCGAAGAAAATTTTGGGTAGGTGTGAAGGAACAAAATACTGAAGAAGGTAGAGAGGCTGTCGCCAAGAGAATAAAAGATCTTTTTAAGGAGCTTAAAGAAAATGACATTTTCTCTGAGGTTTTCCAAGGAAATGAGAGCATCGATCTTACCAATAAAGGTCTTGCCTTTATTGCGGGTGAATTAGCAAAATATTCTTTTTTAGATGCCTCTGTTGATGTAAAGGGAATGGCTTACGAAACCATTGTAAGCAATACCCTAAAGCAGGAAGCTGGCCAATTTTTTACACCTCGGAACATAATAAAATGTATGGTAGATATGCTCGATCCCAAAGAGCATCATCGTGTGCTGGATCCTGCCTGTGGTAGCGGTGGATTTTTGGTAATGGTACTCGATTACGTACGCCAACAAATTACCAAAGAGATCTATCCAGATTTGGAAGGTCCTTATTTAGAAGAAAAGTATAATTCTGCCGAAGTAAACGAACGGGTACGCATCTATGCCGAACGTAGCATTTTTGGTTTTGATTTTGACCCAGACCTTAAAAAAGCCGCTCGGATGAATATGGTAATGGGGGGCGATGGACACGCCAACATTTTTCACGTAAACTCCTTGGCCTATCCTAATTGGGAACACCCCAAAGAAATTGACAAGATTAACGCCGCTATTGACAAAAGCTTGCGCGAAATGAAAGATGTAGATAATGCTTATGGAACCGATGCCCGGGAAAAGTTTGATATGATTTTTACCAACCCACCGTTTGGTGCCAAGGTAAAGGTAGAAACCGAAATTGCCTCTCGGTATCATTTGAGCAAATACAGTACCGCACCCGAAGTATTATTTATAGAAGCCTGCTATGAGTATTTAAAAGAAGGTGGCAAAATGGCCATTGTATTGCCCGATGGTATTTTAGGCAACCCCAATATGCTCTCCGTAAGAGAATGGATTTTAGATCATTTTAAAATTTTAGCCTCTATAGACTTAGCAGTAGAAGCCTTTTTACCGCAGGTAGGTGTACAAGCTTCTCTGTTATTTTTACAAAAGAAAACCGAACAAGAACGCCAATTGGCTCAGGAAAAAGACAAAGATTACGAAGTATTTATGGCTATCGCAGAAAAATTAGGTAAAGATAGACGTGGCAACCCAATCCATTTAAGGGATAATGATGGAGCAGAAGTTCTTTTTAATGTTGAGACAAAATATTTAACTCAAAAACGAAATGGCGATAAGGAGTTAAAAACAAGAAGTTGTAAATGAAAAAAGTAATTATTAAAAATACTTGGTTAGAAGAGTCTAAGAATCGTTTAGATGCTTCTTTTCATTTAAGTGATGGTGTAAATACAATAAGAATTATTGAAAAATATTGTCCTTATAAATTGAAACCCCTTAAAAAAGCAACCGATGAGTTATTTAAAGGAAATATTCATAAAAGAGTCTATGTTGATAGTTCAGAAAATGGACATCCATTCTATACTGCCTCTGATCTATTTAAAGCTGAATTAAAATGTGACAAGTACATTTCCAAAAAATACTCTCCTTATTTGAAAGAATTAGAATTGAAAAAGGACTGGATTTTAATTACAAGATCTGGAACATTGGGCAAGGTCGTTTACACTTCAGAAGATAATGAAAATTCCATTGGGACTGATGATTTGGTAAGGATTAAACCAAAAAACAAAGAAATTAAATCAGGATACCTCTATGCTTTTTTAACATCAAAATTTGGTTATGGCTTATTGACTCAATCGGGATACGGCGGAGTTGTTAAACATATAGAGCCTCACCACGTTGAGAATATCCTTATTCCAGTTTTTCCAGAATCAAAACAACAAAAAATTAATGACCTTATCATCAATAGCGTTAAACTGCGAACGGATGCAATTTCAAAATTAAACGCAGCAATCAAATATTTCGAAAGCAAAATCGGAGTTAGCAACGTCAATCTTGACTATCAGACAACTAATATAAAAGCAGAATCTATTAAAAATTCTCCAAAGAGGCTAGACGCTCAATATCAAATACTTTGGAAAGCTCTCAAAAAAGAAAGTAATAGTCAATTAGAATTAGAGAAAATTTCTTCGGTTGCGAAGGATATTTTTGTCGGAGGAAGAGGTAAAAGAATCTATGTAGCGAATGGAATCGCTTTTTTGTCATCCTCCGAAATGATGCTTTATAACCCAAAAAGAAATTGTAAACAAGTAAGCAAAAGAACCAATGGATTAGAATCTATGATGGTTTCGAAAAAAGATATTTTAATTAGTAGATCAGGAACCGTAGGTAACACAGTTTTAATTGGTGATCAGCTTGAAAACACTGCTGTATCGGAACACGCACTTAGATTGATTATTGATCCTGAAAAAATATCACCGAATTATGTATTTTGTTTTTTGAAGACAAAATACGGTATGAAATCTATGGAGGCTTCCTCTTTTGGTTCGGTAATCATCACTTTAAATGAAGAACTTATTGGAAATATAGATATGCCTATTTTACCTAAAGAAGATCAGGATGAAATTTCAGAACTAATAGAAAATTACATTACTAAGATGGATAAATCTGTTGCTCTTGAAAACGAAGCTATAGACCTAGTAGAAAAAGAAATAGAACAATGGCAAAAATAATTAAACCCCCTTATTTTGAATCGGTTGTTAATGCCGGGGAAAAGCGCTTATTAGATTTTCTAGAAGTTAAACTTCCTGACACTTATTTTTTGATTCCTAATGTGGAGATTGCATCTACCAACCCGCGTAACAATCGCACTCAATTTTGGGAATACGATCTTATTGTGGTGGCACCACACGCCATTTACAATATTGAGAACAAAGACTGGAAAGGTCGCATAGAAGGAGCAGATGATTATTGGTACATCAATGATCGGCAAAAACCAAACCCACTTAAAACCAACCGTCAAAAGACCGCGGTTCTCGCTTCAAAACTTAAAGAGGCTAATCGTGATTATGGTAAAGCCTGGATAGACAATATGGTTACCTTATCCTATCCAAATTCCTTTAAACCCATTATGTGGGAGAAAGCAGCCGATATGACTTTTACACTTTCTGATAAGTTGATAAAGCATATCACAAATCCAGAACAAGTAGGTAAATGGGAAGATGCCATTGTAGATATTCAAGATGACATTATTCAATTTTTGATAGGAGAGCAAAACAAAAAATCACCAGATCAGAAAAAAGAAATTCAAGGTTACGAGATTATTGAGGTTTTAAAACAGGAGTCAGATAATTATGTGGAGTATCTGGTAAAGCCCAAAAATGTCACTTCAAACATACGCAAACGTGTTAAAGAGTACGCTTTGCAAGTTGTAGGTCTATCTCCACAGGAGTTACGCGATCGGGAAGATGGTATTAAAAACCAATATAAAGCCCTTCAAAAAATACGCTCCAACCCTTTTATCCTTCCCGTAGAGTTTAGAGTAGATGAAGAAAATCATCTCTTTTATGAGATTACAGATTTAATGGAAGACGATTCCTTGCGCAGTGCCGCAAGAAGCAAGACCTTTACCTTTGATGAGCGAGTTAATATTGTAAAAAACATAATGAGTGCTTTACAATCAGCACACAAAGAGAATATTTTCCATAGGGACATTAACCCAGAGAATATCTTTTTAAGCAATGGCTATGCCTATTTGGGCAACTTTGGGAAATCCTATTTTACAGATCATAATGAGAATGGTTATACAGTAATGCCAACCATTAATGAGTCTAGTGCAACACCTTATCATCCCTTAGAATTAATTGTCAAGGACGCTTCCAGAGCATCAGATATTTACTCCTTAGGAGTTTTAATTGCTTGGCTTTTTTCTGGAAAAGAACCCATTAAAGGCCCTTTTGAACTAGACAAATTAGGCGGAAAATTGCCAGAAGAACGCTTGCCTTCTGCCGAAAATAATGCTTTACCCAAATGGATTGATGAAGTTTGCTCTAAAACTATTCTTACCGATAGTGATAAGCGCATTGACAGCATCGAAGAGCTGGAAAAGATGATCGATGATGCTATCAAGATAGAAAACTCAACAAAAGAAGAAACAAAAACAAAAAGCAAATCCTCAACCGCCACGCAACTTGACACTTATGATTTAGATGAGGGCGATCGTGTGGATGATTACATAATTATTAAAAAACTTGGCCACGGAGGCTATTCGCGTGTATTTAAAGCTAAACATGATTTGCAGGGAAGGGATTTTGCGCTTAAACTTTTTCACGAAAGTGTTAGTATTGCATCTGTTATTGATGAGTACAATGCACTTAATGAGCTTAATCATCCCAATATTGTCAAATTCATCTGGAATGGGCAAACCCGCTACGGACAATTCTATACCACTACCGAATTTCTAGACGGCGGAAATTTAAGTACTTATACCAAGACAGATGCTAATTTACCAATAAACACTATTTATCAACTTGCTGAAGATATGCTTTCTGCTTTAAGCTATCTTCAAGACAGGGATAAGCCAATTCTACATCGTGATATTAAACCTCAAAACATTATTTGGGATAAGAATGGCCGTTTTGTTTTAATTGATTTTAATGTGGCCTCCCTAACAAAAGACAACAAAGATTATGTAGGCACCAATCCTTATTTGGCACCAGACTTGATCGATGGACAAAAGGTAAATTGGGATCTTTCTGCAGATACCTTTGCTTTAGGAATTACACTTTACGAACTGGTTGCCAAAAGATATCCCTGGCCACAGGGACGCATTCCTAAAATCAGTATTGCTCCAGAAGATCCAAAGTTGGC
>CAXBEL010000185.1:0-9052 GCA_963974735.1 uncultured Flavobacteriaceae bacterium
CACGGGAGAAATTCTTCTATAAATACTAAAAATTGTTCCTACCGTTATGTCAACATCAATATTAGAAGACCCATCTAACGGGTCAATAAGTACTACGTATTTGGCATTTTTATGCTTAGCTTCATCAAAAACCATAAAATCTTCTTCTTCTTCTGAAGCTATACCACAGATTTCTCCACGACTTTTTAAGGTGCTAATAAAAACATCATTAGCCATTACATCTAGTTTTGCCTGTTCTTCCCCCTGAACATTTTGATGTCCCATTTTCCCTATAATTTCAGATAGACCAGCTTTGTTGATGGCTTGATTAACCATTTTGCCCGCAAGCCGAATAGAACTTAACAGCGCGCTTAATTCACCTTTAGCATAGGGAAAGTCCTTTTGATTGTTGATAATAAATTCTCCTAATGTGATGTGTCTTTCCATGGTAATTAACTTTATTTATTTTTCCAGTTTTCAAATCGTTCTAAAGTCTTTGGATCTGTAGGAGGGTAAAGTCCTTTTATACTTACTCCTTTTTTTACTTCCTCCATTATAAAATCTTCAAATTGAGTCATTGCAAGGCATTCCGTTTTCACTTCTTCAATGAGATGTTTAGGGATTACCACTACGCCGTCAGCATCTCCCACTAATAAATCTCCAGGAAAAACTGCAACATCACCGCAAGCTATAGGTTCATTGATGCCTATTGCCTGATGAAGCGTCAAATTAGTAGGTGCAGATGGTCTGCTGTGGTAAGCCGGAAAATTTAGCGACGCTATTTCTTCACTATCTCTAAAACCGCCATCGGTTACTACTCCTGCACACCCACGTATCATTAAGCGGGTAATAAGTATAGAACCGGCAGAGGCTGCCCGCGCATCTTTACGACTATCAATTACCAAGACGGAGTCTGCAGGACAAGTTTCTATAGCGACCCGTTGGGGATGATCCTGATTTTTAAATACTTCTATGTTATTTAAATCTTCCCGGGCAGGTATATATCTTAGGGTAAAGGCGGCACCTATTAATTTCTTTCCAGACGTATGCACAGGCTTTATATTTTGAATACATTGATTTTTTAAGCCCCTTTTAAATAGGGCAGTGGCTAAAGTAGCAGTACTTATGGTTTTAAAATTTTCTTGATAATTTCTTGTCTGTTTGATCATATTTAGATGAGTTTTAAAAGAAATTAGCAGTTTATAGTCTAATTTTTTGGTGAATGAGTAAATATACATATATTTGGTAAACCAAATTGGTAAACCAATAATTATGATTAAAATTAATTTCTGTTTAGTTCTTTTCTTTTCTTGTCTACTTTTTTCTTGTGCACAGCAAAATGCCGATGAGTCCGAAACATTGGTCTCAACTTTAGAAGAATTTAATACGGCTGTAAGTGATGCCAAACCGGGTAGTGTAGTAATTATGGCAAATAGTGTGTGGGAAAATGTTCAACTTGTTTTCAAAGGTGAAGGAACCGAAAAAAAACCTATTATCTTAAAGGCAGAAAAACCGGGAGGTGTAATTATATCGGGAAGTTCCTCTCTTAAATTAGGAGGGAATTATCTGGAAGTACGAGATTTATATTTTACAAATGGTCATACCCCCGATAAATCTGTTATTCAATTTAAAATAAATGATGATGTAATTGCTAATAATTCTAGAGTAACCAATTGTGTTATTGAAAATTTCACACAACCCGACAGGGATACCAGTGATCACTGGGTTGAGTTTTGGGGGCGCAACAATACATTAGATCACTGTTATATTGCGGGTAAATCAAATACAGGCCCAACTATCCGTGTGTTTCTTAAAGGTAATGAACACGTAACTAACCACCACCAGATTATAAACAATTACTTTGGTCCGCGTCCCAGAAAAGGAGGGCCACATGGAGAAACATTACAGATAGGGGATAGTTATACTTCTATGACACCATCTTACACGAATGTATCTCACAATCTTTTTGATCGTTGTAATGGTGAGGTGGAAATAATTTCCAGTAAATCTAATTTTAATACATTTTCAAAGAATGTGTTTTTTGAATCTGAGGGCTCTTTAGTCTTACGTCACGGAAATTATGCAACTATAGATGGGAATGTATTTATAGGAAATGAAAATTCTGCAAATATAGGTGGGATTCGAGTTATAAATACTGGGCACTGGATTACAAATAATTATTTCTACAAACTAAAAGGAGAAAAATTTAGAGCTCCTCTTGCTGTAATGAACGGTATCCCAAAATCTCCTCTTAATCGTTACAATCAGGTGACCGATGTGGTTGTCGCCTATAATTCTTGGATAGATTGTTATACACCTTGGCATTTTGGTGTGGGTTCAAATATTGAGCAACGCGAGGTTTTACCGGCTTCTGAAATTCGTTCCGCGCGTGCAGAGCGTATGTTATTAGCCAATAACCTAATTTATAACGAAAAAATAATGCCAGTTATAAAGCAATATGATTCCATAGATGGTATTCAGTTTAAAAATAATTATTTGGGTGGAAAAGCCGAAAATCTGCAAAATATTTCTGGAATTGAAGCCAGTACTATAACGATTGCAGAGAAAGATAAATTTTTGTACGTACCTGAACAGAAACTAGATACTGTTTATAATGGCTTTGATTTTGAAACCATTGCAACCGATTTGTTTGGTAATTCTCGTGAAAAAGAGAAGCGTGTCGGTGCAATTCTGAGCACTTCACAGAAAGATGAGCCTTTTGTGGAATTTTCAAGGTATGGGCCAAATTGGTTTTCGCCTATAAAAGAAAAACAAGATAGGGAGTCAATTTACATAGCAGATGAACAAGAACTAATGGAAGCCTTAAAAAATGCGCAGGCAGGATCAGTATTCATTTTAGAAAGCGGCAATTTCACTTTAAATGAATCTTTAGCAATAGATAAAAAAATAACACTTAAAGCAAAAGATACTGCGAATGCCGCGCATCTATATTTTAAAACTAAAAACAAACCTGCATTTAGGATGCATCCTGAGGGAAAACTTAAACTAGATGGGTTAATCATAACAGGAGATAATCAAGAAGAAGCTATTGGTACCCTAGAAAATAATATGTCAAGTGCGTACAATGTATTTATTGCTAATTCTCATTTCGAAAATTTTAAAAGCATTTTGAAAAGTTCAAAATCATCTTTTGCAGATACCATTCAGATTAAAAAATCAACATTTAAAAATTTTGAGCAAGGGATTCAACTGGCTCAGGAAACAGATGATACAGGCAAGTATAATGCAGAATTTGTAACTATTCAAGATTCCAGATTTGAAAATATTACGGGTACAGTTATAGATTATTATCGCGGAGGGTATGATGAGTCCACGATAGGAGGAAACCTAAAGCTTACTGGAAATACTTTTACTAATTCGGGTAATTCAAGAGAGACGACGCTTTTGATTAAAAATAGAGGTATCGTTTACGTGACTATTTCCCAGAATAACTTTAGAGATAATCCAGTTGATTACATAGCTATACTTTGGGGTGTGAAAGGGCAAAAACCTCTCAATAATACGATTTCAAATTCGGGAGCATTTAAGATTGTAGAAAATCTGGAACAAAAATTAATGTATTAAAATCAGCAGATGAGGATAGTATTACTTTTTTTGCTAATTGTGTTTTTTGAGTCCACTATTCTGGCTCAGCATATCCCTGCAGATCAACTTATCTCAATAGAAGAACTTCCTAAATATCTCAAACCTGAAACCAAACAAGAACTGGCAGGTGACAATCAAAAGGTGTCAGAAAAGGAATTAGCTGAGTATTTTCGGTCTGAGTTTTCCAAACATTTTTTCTACAACTGGCACAATAATGATGTACGCTTTGAGAAATATAGTGAGGAGTACGATCTAGCGGAATTTCACGTTGAGCGCGCTTTAGACCATCAAAATAAATTTGATGCAACTACGCTCTGGAAGCTGCCATTTATTTACAAAAACGGAGATGCGGTAGATGCCTACGCGTTAAGACATCTGGCCCGGCAACACAAAATGGTTGATATAGCACTACAGTATTATTATCGCGATAGGGATAATAATCAGGTAGCCTATTTTAAGAACCAGCTAAAATCTTTAAATGCCGCTTTAGCTCAAAATGAATATGAAACCTTAGAGAGTGGTAATGGTGTTTATGAAGTTTTTCGGTCTGGATATCGGATTTTAAACTGGTTACAAATACACAATCTGTTTTTAAATTCTGATGCATACACAGATCAGGATCAACTCATAACTATTGCGACTTTATTACAACACGCATCAAATTTATATAAGAGTAATACAGAGTTTCAGTCTGGTAATCATCAGACACGAGGAATGTCTGCACTGGCTATGCTAGCAATACTTTTTAAAGATTTCAAAGACGCAGATATATGGTATGAGAGAGCAATGAGCTTGCTTGAAGGGCATCTGGAAAAAGAAATAAATTCAGATGGATTTCAGTTTGAGCGATCGGTGCATTATCATATTAGTGATATCGAGAATTATTTTTATGTATATCAATTGGCTCAGAACAGCCAAGTGAATCTGAGTCCTACTTTTGAGAATAAGCTTAAATCTTTATTCACAACACTTATTAAGATTGCATACCCAGATAAATCGGCTCCGGTGTTTTCTGATGATACGGATGCACCTTGGGCAGAAAGCAATGATATTAAAGAAACACTTACTTTAGGATATCTTCTTTTTGATGATCCGGAAATGGGCTATTTTGCTGGAAATTCGGTTTCCGCAAAGCTTTATTGGTTTTTAAAGGACGAGCAGCTAGATCGGCTTAATAATATTAACAGAAGTAAACCATCTTATAAATCACTAGCGTTAGAAAAGACAGGGTATTACATTATGCGGGAAGGTTGGGATAAAAATGATGCAATGCTGGTAATCTCAGCTGGTCTTGATCCAGATAAACCAGATCATCAGCATGGTGATATGTTAGGAATACAAGCTTATGCAAATGGAGATGTTTTACTCCCCAATTATCAAGTACGCTATTCCCTTAAAGATCTGGAGCTTTTTAAAAATTCTGAAGTTAAGAATGTCGCATTAGTAGACGATGTTTTACAGGGCAAGGACTACAAATCAAATAAAGGCGGAAGTGGTTTTGGTAAATTTGGAAGTTTGCCGAACCCAAAGACCATAGCATTCTCAACAGATGATCACCTAGATCTCTATATAGGTTCGCATAATGGTTTTGAAGAAATGGGAGTCACCTATTCTCGGCAAGTATTTTTTATAGATCATAAGTTTTGGATAGTAAAAGATAATTTCAATTCAGAGAAGATCCATAATTATAAGCAAGTCTGGCAGGGTCATTATACGCTTGAAGAAGCACCCCAACTTTTACGTAGCACATTTAGATTCGGCAGCGGCTTAGATATTTATCAATTACAAAAAGTGGACACAGTATCCCTGGCGGGAAAGCGGGGAAAGGAATGGGCAATGCCTCAAATAAATTCAACAACGAACTTTAGTTTTATCACAGCTCTTGTGCCTTTTAAGACCTATCAGGAGCGAGTGGATGAGTCAGCATTACACCCAAAAATTAAAGATTGGGAATTTTCTTCTATAGCTAATAACCAGTTCGATCAAAATACAGTTGAGCTGAAGAAGAAAAATGAAGCCTATTTTTTTAATGCAGGAAACTTGACCTTAAAAAATGTGAATCTGCTTTTTGAAGAACCTGCCGATGTTTATATACGCGAAGTAGAAAATCAAATTTATATAAAATCGTTGAGTGAAAGAAACATTCAGTTCAATTTTAAAATACTAAAAAACAATCAGGATGTTAGGATACAGGTGCTAAAACCTGGAGAAGCTTATCAAATTGATTTAAAAAATTAAAAAAGTTTATGTATAAACTAGCAATACTTATCTTATTTTTTTGTTTAGCGCGTGTAGGTTATGGCCAGCATAAAGAATCCTTTACGTTCAGCAATGCGGAACATCACGGTCTTTTACTTACTGATGAAGGCTTAACCGCAATACAGAAAAATCTGGGCAGCATACCCATATTTGATAAGACACTTAAACAAACTAAGAAAGAAGTAGATGCTGCTATCGATGAGAAAATAGAAGTACCTATTCCTAAAGATATGGCGGGGGGATATACGCATATGCAGCATAAAAAAAATTATATAATACTTCAAAAAGCAGGAGTGCTTTTTCAAATTTATAAGGATGAGAAATATGCCAACTACATAAAAGATGTATTAATGGAATATGCCCGTATTTATCCTGACTTACCACTACATCCCGAAACCCGGTCATATTCCCGTGGTAAGCTATTTTGGCAATGTCTTAATGATGCCAACTGGTTGGTAAATATGAGTCAGGCTTATGATGCTATATATGAATGGTTATCAGCAAAAGACCGTGCGGTATTGGAGCAGGACTTATTTAAACCATTTGCGTTATTTCTTTCGGTAGAAAATCCGCAGTTTTTTAATCGAATACACAACCACAGTACTTGGGGAAATGCAGCTGTAGGTATGATAGGTCTTGCAATGAGAGACAGTGAATTGATTAACTATGCGTTATATGGATTACCAGCAGATAATATTGATGAGAACGCAACAGATAATGATGGAGGACTTATAAAAAAACCGGGGCAGGATGCGGGATTTATAGCTAATGTAGAAGAAGCTTTCTCGCCGGAGGGCTATTATACTGAGGGGCCCTATTACCAACGGTATGCTATGTATCCCTTTCTTGCATTTTCTACAGCTTTAGAAAATACGCTGCCACAACTTGGAGTGTTGCATTATAAAAATGATGTGCAGATTAAGGCGGTTTATGCCTTGCTGAATCTTACAGATGCTAAGGGTAAATTCTTTCCACTAAATGATGCACAAAAAGGAATGTCCTATTACAATTCAGCCTTAATAAATAGTGTGGATATTGCGTATCATTATGGAGCGCGGGATCCTCAACTACTCGCTATCGCTCAAATACAAGATGAAGTTACTCTTGATGATGCAGGTTTGGCTGTTGCGCTTGCTTTAAAAGAACACAAGCAAAAACCTTTTATAAAAAAATCAGTTAGTTTAACTGATGGACCTAATGGTAAACAGGGAGGACTTACCATACTGCGTTCAAAAGAAAAAGAAGATCTGGAGCTGGTATTTAAATATACCTCACAAGGAAACAGTCACGGCCATTATGATAAACTTTCGTATTCATATTATGAAAATGGTAATGAGGTGCTACCGGATTATGGGTTAGCACGCTTCGTTAATATTAATGCTAAAAATGGAGGGGGCTATTTAAAGGAAAATACTACTTGGGCAAAACAGACAATTGCTCACAATACGGTAGTGCAGAATGAAATTTCTCATTTTGAAGGTGATTTTAAATTGGGAAGCCAGTATCATTCTGAACTTTATTTTCAAGATTTGGATAATGATTCTATTCAAATAGTAAGTGCAAAGGAAACGAACGCATATCCCGGTACTGTTATGCATCGTACAGTAGCGATTCTGCCCCGAGGGCAGAATCAAAAACCCATTCTACTTGATATTTTTAAAGTTGAAGGAAGTGCTGTAAATCAATATGATCTGCCGTTTTATTATAAAGGTCAAATCATTGATATTTCATTAAAACCCAAAAATGAAAAGAGCTTAGAAGTATTAGGAACTAAAAACGGTTACCAGCATCTTTGGAAGGAAGCAACCGTTCAAGCTTATGGTGATTTAAGTCAGATTACGTGGCTCAATAAAGATATATTCTACACACTAAGTAGTAAGATGGCAGTGGGAGAAAGTCTGTTATTTGTCCGTCAGGGAGCAAATGATCCTGATTTTAACCTAAGGCGAGAAGCAGGGGTTATATTGAGAAAATCAAAAACAAAAGACGCACTCTTTGTAAATGTAATAGAGTCTCACGGATCATATAATGCGGTAAATGAAAGCGCCAAAGAAACAGAAACTGCTATTAAAAGTATAGAAATACTGCTTGATACTAAAGAATATACCGCAGTTAAGATTGATCTAAATAAAGGAGAATCTTATGTGCTTGCTATAGCTAATGCAAGTTCAAATACTAAAGAGATACACAGTTTCACATATCAAGGAGCTTCTTACAAGTGGGAAGGACCTTATTATTTTATAAATCAATAAAACAAATCAGATGAAAACATTTGGATCAAGTAAAGAATTTTTAATAGGAGATGAGATAGAATGGGAAACCGTAGGTGATGGTGTAAAGCGGAAAATTAAAGGATATGATGATACTATTATGATGGTTCAGGTAGACTTTAAAAAAGGAAGTATTGGTCCTATGCATGAGCATCATCATGCTCAGGTAACCTATGTCGTTAAAGGTAATTTTGAAGTTACTATAGGTGAGGAAACCAAGCTTCTTAAGGGCGGCGATTCGTTTTACATACCGCCACACGTGATGCATGGAGCCTTGTGTAAAGAGGATGGAATGCTGATAGATGTTTTTAGTCCTATTCGAGAAGATTTTATGTAAATTAATTACACAAATAAGGCTTCTTTTCAGAAGCCTTATTTTATTTGTTATTTCTCTTTTCTTCAATATAAGTCGCCCTTCTGCGCATTATCCTAATATTTTAACATTAAAAGTTTTTTTTTACCTAAAAATTATATATATATTTGGAAAACCAAACTGGTTTACCAATTTGGATGACCAATCTTAACGTTGTGTATCCTTTTTACATATTGAGAAGATTTTACTAATAAACAGAATAAACTTTTTCTTATGAACTTAAAAAATATAACAGCTGCATTATTGATGATGATCCTCTGCCAGTATGCACTTGTTGCCCAAGAGGATTACATATTGACAGGTACTGTAACTGCAGCGTCAGATAACAGTCCTATTCCTGGTGTCAATGTTTTGATAGAAGGGACCACCTCTGGTGTAGTGACAGATTTTGACGGGAATTATACAATCTCCGTTTCTCAAGATTCCCAGTTGAGATTTTCTTATGTGGGCTTCGCAACGCAAACGATATCGGTTGATGGGAAAAGAAATTTAAATGTCTCCCTTTTAGATGATGCTCAAAATTTGGATGAAGTTGTGGTGGTAGGTTACGGTACACGCAAAAAAG
>CAXBEL010000186.1:0-8992 GCA_963974735.1 uncultured Flavobacteriaceae bacterium
ATGAGAGTTCTCCATTCTATCCTAGATCACCTTATGGTGCAGCAAAGATTTACGGCTTCTGGATTACCAAAAACTATAGAGAAGCGTACAATATGTTCGCTTGTAATGGGATTTTGTTCAACCATGAGTCTCCAAGAAGAGGAGAGACCTTTGTGACCAGAAAAATCACCATGGCCACTTCTGCCATAGCGCTAGGGATGCAGGATTGTCTTTATCTAGGCAATATGGAAGCTCTTCGTGATTGGGGACATGCGAAGGACTACGTAAAAGCGATGTACCTGATCCTGCAGCAGGAAAAACCTGAAGATTTTGTGATTGCTACCGGCGTGACTACCAAGGTAAGGGATTTTGTACAGATGTCTTTTGCACATGTGGGCTTCAACATCCGCTGGGAAGGAGAAGGGGTAAACGAAGTAGGAATCCTGGATTCCGTAGATGAGCAGAAATATCAAGTCGCCACTGGTGTCAGCCTGAGCGAAGTCGAAGGTTCAAAAATTAACGTAGGCGACACCCTAATCAAAGTTGATCCTCAATACTTCCGACCTACAGAAGTGGATTTGCTTTTGGGAGATCCTACCAAATCCAAAACCAAACTGGGCTGGGAGCCGGAATATGATTTGGCTGGCTTGGTAGAAGATATGATGCGCTCGGATATTAAACTAATGCAGAAAGATATGCATTTGGTAAAAGGCGGACATGAAGTTTACAGACAGGCGGAGTAGTATAAAACTTTAATTTTTAGAAAATGCAAATTTTAGTAACAGGAGCTGCCGGATTTATTGGCTTTCATTTATGTAAAAAATTGATAAATGAAGGACATACTGTAATTGGGGTAGACAATATAAATGACTACTACGATCCTGCACTTAAAATTGCTAGACTAAAAGAATTGGGAGTAACAGCCCAACTATCAAGTGAATTTGATGTATTTGATCAAACTTCAAATGGATTTATATTTATTAAAGCAAGCATTGAAGAGGATAAGCTTTGGGAATTTTTAAGTTCAAATTATAAAATTGCATCTATCATTCACCTAGCTGCTCAAGCTGGTGTTAGGTACAGTCTTGAGAATCCAAAAACTTACATCAAGTCAAATATTGATGGGTTTTTAAATGTACTAGAGTTCTGTAGGAATCAAAATATAAGTGATTTGATCTATGCCTCAAGTTCTTCTGTATATGGGATGGAATCGAAGCAGCCCTTTTCAGAAAATGAAAATTGTAATAAACCGGTTAGTTTGTATGCAGCTACCAAGCGAACTAATGAGCTAATGGCCTATACTTATCATCACCTTTTTGGAATAGAATCGATAGGATTAAGGTTTTTTACGGTTTATGGACCATGGGGCAGGCCGGATATGGCTCCTTTTATATTCACCAAAGCAGCCTTTGAAGGGACAGAGATTAAGGTGTTTAACCAGGGAAATCAGAAACGTGACTTTACCTATATTGATGATATAGTGAATGGTATAATTCAAATTTATGACCAACGTACTAAAATTGAAGGAGCTGAGGTATGTAATATAGGACAAGGTAAACCTCAAGGACTAGGTGAATTTATTAGTCAAATAGAGAAGAGTACAGACAAAGAATTAGCTAAAAAATATGTTGAGGCTCAACCTGGTGATGTTAAAATTACTTATGCAGATACAAATAAATTAAGTAATAAATTTTCGTATATACCAAAAGTTCCTTTAAGAGAAGGAATAGATAATTTCGTAAAATGGTATGCCGAGTACTATATATTAATGAAAGGGTGATGTTAGTTGGCGTTTGAAGTGCTCTTTATATTTACTTACATTCTCTTCCTTAAATATTTGTTTTTATCATGTTTGAATTGATTTTTTATATCTTTATACGATAGATTAATAGTATGTCTTTAATATTAAATAAATAATATATGAATAATATCTTAAAAGTTACAAAGGGAACTTTGCAAGGCAAGGTGAAAGTTAGTGGGGCAAAAAATAGCTCATTGCGGCTTCTAGCTGCCTCCATACTTACTGATGAAAATGTAGAATTATACAATTTTCCAAATGGACTATTGGATGTACAAGTTCATTTAGAGATGTTAAAGGTATTGGGCAAAGAATATTATTTATATGAAGATTATGTAAAAATTTCTGAATCTGACGCGAACACTACGACAGTACTCAATTGGAAAGAAAGATCCATCCGTAACACGTTGCTCATTCTTGGAGCTCTGACAGCCAGATTTGGAGAAGGGAAAGTTCCTCTTCCTGGTGGATGTAAACTAGGTGAGCGTAAGTATGATTTACATGTTATGCTTCTTGAGAGATTAGGTGCTGAAGTATGGGAAGAAGATGACTTTTTATGTGCTAAAGCTAAAGATGGCAGATTGAAGGGTAATACTATCCATTTACCCATGAGATCTACAGGGGCAACAGAGAACAGCATAATTGCAGCTTCTCTTGCAGAGGGAAGTACTGTCTTATGGAATCCCCATATACGTCCAGAGATAATGGATCTAATAGATATGCTTTCAAAGATGGGAGCTAAAATTCAGGTTTTTGGTCAGCAAAGGATAGAGATAGTAGGGGTAAGTAAACTATCTGGTGTCGTACACAGTGTTATTCCAGATAATATGGAAGCTTTGACGTGGGCCATAGGCTCAGTAATAACAAATGGAGACGTTGAAATTGAGAATTTCCCTGTGGATCATTTAGAAGTACCTTTGATATTCCTAAAAGAAAGTGGTTTTAAATGGTACAAAGGTAAAGATTCAGTAATTGTTAAAGGAGGAACTCCGTATCCTATTGAAATAAGTACTGGCCCATATCCAGGTATTAACTCTGATATGCAGCCTATTTTAGCAGTATATGGAGCTATGTCAAAAGGAGAGTCGAAGATTGTTGATTTGCGTTTCCCAGGAAGATATGGATATGCAGAAGAGCTTGCAAAAATGGGAATGAAGTATTCTGTAGAGGGCGACTTACTTGTAATAGATGGAGGAACTCTTCTTTCTGGAGCAGAAGTTAAGGCATTGGATTTAAGGGCTGGAATTGCATTATTACTTGCGGGACTGACTGCTGAAGGGGAAACTTTAATAGAAAATTCTTGGCAAATTCATCGTGGATATGAAAACTTGTTTGAAAAACTGAAGAATTTAGGAGTTTCTATTTAAATGAATTGGTATTTCTGTTCATTAAACATTTGTATGGATTGCTGAAATGCTTTTCTATTCGAAGCAGCCAAGAACTAAATCACGTAATTTGTCAATTTTTTTTTAACTAAGTGCAGTAACAGGTTGCATCTACAAAGTAATGATAACACTTAAACAAACCATTCAAGCCATCAAAGAAGATTTGCCGAAAAAGTCGTTTAGAACTTTTCTACGCTGTTTCTTTTTCAGCGCAGGTTTTAGAGTTTTACTCAACCATAGAATAGGGAAATTTTTGTATTATAAAAGGTTTATGTTTTCTCGTCAGATGGCACTTTATTATAAATATAAACTTGTTTCTAAAAGAGGATGTGACATTTCTTATACAGCGCAGATTGGTAGAAATGTCAGTTTTCCGCATGCTATTGGGATTGTTATTGGTGATGGAGTAATAATTGGAAACAATGTTAAGATTTGGCAGCAAGTGACTTTTGGCAGTCATGGTAAATTAGGAGAAAAATTAGAATATCCAATAGTTAAAGACAATGTTAAAGTTTTTGCCGGCGCAAAAATTATAGGAGGGTTAATCATAGGAGAGGACAGTGTAATAGGGGCAAGTTCTCTGGTTAATAAAGATGTTCCCCCTAAATCCGTGGCATATGGTATCCCATTTAAAATTAAAGGTCAATGAGTTCTTTTGTAAAGGATTTAGTTCGGGTCGGTACCTCAAATGTAGCCGTAATTTTGTTTGGAGTCGCCACTTCTATTGTAACTGCTCGTTTTATAGGACCAGAAGGGAATGGCATTATAGCTGGACTTACTGTTTATCCTGCTTTGTTTATGTCATTTGGTTCTTTGGGAATTCGGCAATCTACAGCCTATTTTTTAGGGAAAAATATTTATTCTGAGGATAGAATAAAAAGAGCCATTACTCAAATTTGGAGTTTAACTACAGTTGTTTCTCTTGTAATTTGTTATCTTTTAATGATTTATTTTAGCAAATCTGGCGAGAATTTTCTTCTTGTAATTTTGGCACTTTTACCCATCCCGTTTAGTTTGTTTGTGACATATAATTCTGGGATATTTTTGGGAAGGAATGATATAAAGTCATTCAATAAAGTAAATTGGATACCACCATTTATAGTATTAGTTGTTTCTTTGGTTTTGGTAGGATTATTTGAGCAAGGAGTAAAGGGAGCATTGATTGCTGCATTAGGAGGACAAGTATTTATGGCAATACTAATGCTTTTAAAAAATGAATTTATAAAAGCATTTAGTTTGATATATGATTTTAAAGTCATAAAGTCAATGTTGTCCTTGGGGATTGTTTATGCTATAGCACTATTGATAATTAATCTAAACTATAAGGTAGATGTTATTTTGTTGGATAAGTTGAGTACTTCTTATGAGCTTGGTATTTATTCAAAAGGAGCAGGTATAATTCAATATCTTTGGCAAATTCCCATGGTCTTAAGTACCATTATTTTTTCACGAAGCGCTTCAGCAAAAGATGATTATGTTTTCTCGCTTAAGGTGGCGCAATTGTTACGGATTTCTTTGATTATAGTTGGAGGTGCTTCTTTGGTTTTGTTTTTCATGTCTAATTTTGTAATTCTTGCTATGTATGGTGAAGCCTTTCGTGCTAGTGTTTCAGTCTTAAAAATTTTATTACCAGGCGTTTTATTATTGACTGTGTTTAAGGTAATGAATATGGATTTGGCTGGAAAAGGGAAACCTTGGGTTTCTATGAAAGCAATGATACCTGCATTAATTTTAAATGTGATACTGAATTTATTGTGGATCCAAGATTACGGAGCTAATGGAGCTTCATTAGCTTCTTCTGTAAGCTACAGTGTGGCAGCCATTCTATTTGCATATTTTTATTGTAAAGAAACCAAAGTACCTGCAAAGGAATTGTTCTACATTCGAAAGAGTGATTTTAATATAATATTTTCGAAGATGGGTAAGTTTATTCCAATAAAGAAATAATGAAAATAATAGAGAATTTAGACCTAAGTTTATATAATTCATATAGAATAAGAGCAAACTGTAAAGTTGCATATTTTCCAGATAGTGAAGAAGATATAGTTTCATTTTTTACGGAGAATAAAGATTTCATATTATTAGGAAGTGGACACAATATAATTTTTTCAAAAGGCTATTACGATAAACCCATGTTGCTTTTTAATGGTAATTTTGATGAAGTGGAAGTTGAAAACCAAGTTTTAGGAATTGAAGCCGGAGCTATGATGTGGGATGTTGCACAAGTGGCTCTGGAAGCTGGGTTGAGTGGTGTAGAAATATTTTATGATATTCCAAGTTCGCTTGGTGGTGCAATTGTAATGAATGCTGGCGCATCTGGTGAGGAAATTAAAGATGTGTTGGTAAAGGTTCGATATTTGGATTTGGCGGACCTACAAATTAAAGAAATATTTAAAGAAGAGATGTCTTTTGAATACCGGAACAGTTTTTTTCAACGAAATACAGATAAAATTGTGCTAAAAGCTTGGCTCAAATTGCAGAAAAAAGAAAAAGTATTGATTAAAGAAAAAATGGAATTAGTAAAGACGCAGCGCTGGGCAAAACAACCTAAGGATTTCCCTAATGCTGGTAGCGTCTTCAAACGCCCTTCAGGTTATTATGTAGGTGCATTGATAGATGAATTAAATATGAAAGGATTTACTATAGGAGGAGCAAAAATATCTGAAAAGCATGGTGGATTTATCATTAATTTCAATAACGCCTCAGGATCCGATATTCTTGAAATTATTAAAGAAGTAAAAAAGCGAGTTTACAATTTGCATCAGGTAGAATTAGAAGTGGAACAAAGAGTGATTTAAGCAATGAAGCCAAAAGTATCCATTATAACAGTTTATTACAATAGATCATATTGTGTTGAAGAATCTGTTGAAAGTCTTCTTAACCAAACTTTTAATGACTTCGAGTTGTTACTTGTTGATGACGGTTCAAGTGATAATACGATTGAAAAATTTAATCTTTATTCTGATCCAAGATTACGTGTAATAACTCATTCAAATATGGGTTTTACAAATACTATAAAAAAGGCGGTAGATTTAGCGCAAGGTGAATATATTGCTATTCACGGTTCTGGAGATATTTCTTCACCTGAACGTATACAAGATCAGAGTAAGTTTTTAGATGAGAATCCTGAATATGTTGTTGTAGCATCAAGATTTGAAAGATTTGATGAGGAAACATTAGCTAAAATTGATGAAAGTGATTTTTCAGGAGATTTGGATATTGATGATTTTTTAACTAATTGTAGGATAATGCATGGAGCCGCTATGTTCAGAAAATCCACTTATGAGCAAGTTGGTGGATATGAGAAAATTTTTACAAACACGCAGGATTGGGATTTGTTTCTTAGATTTTTGAGAATTGGTAAAGGCAAAATTTTAGATACGCTGCATTATAAACAATTTAAACGTGGTGATGGTGTGGCTGCTAAGCCGGAAAGTTTTGAAAAAAATAGTAGAATTTCTGTATTACGAATCTTATTGTCTAGGAGGCATGAACAAAGGGAACAGATTTTAGAAAAAGTAAATAGAGATGGTATAGAATCGGTTATATTAAATTCTAATTATGACTTTCAGCGAACAGTGGTTACAAACTTTATTATTTTGGTTAGAAGTGGATATTACAAAAAGTTTTTGCATTATGTTCGAGACAAATATAATCCCAAAGAGTTAAATTTTAATTTAAAGTTAAAATTCTACTCTTGGCTAACATTAGCTAAAATTTTAAATATTTTTAAGTTAAGTGAAAAGGAAGCACAATCTTTTATTATCTCCGCACGGTCATTAAAAAGTAAACTTAATTACTACAAAATCAAGTAAGATGACGAAGAAAATCATTTTTATTACCAGGAGATTTCCGTATTTTACGACAGAAGCTTTTATAGAATCAGAGATAGCTTATGTTGCACAGAAGTTTGATGAAGTAATTATTTTTCCAACCGAAATTTCAGAATACAAACGTAATGTTCCAAGTAATGTAAAAGTTGTTGATGATTTTTCTTATGCGTTTAAGAATAAAAAGAAAAGAGCTTTAGTTACCGTTTTTTCTTTGACTTTATACAAAGCAATTTTCTCACATTTAAAATTACTGAAAAGTGTTAGTGATTTAAAATTGATATTTAAGTATGTTTCTGCCTATTTAGCATACTATGATTTTTTTTCAGATCTAGAGGGAATAGATAGCGCTGATATAGTGTATACTTACTGGTTCAATGAAGCACCTTTGGCTTTTTCAGAAATTAAAAGGCAAAGGAAAAAGAACTTCAAAGTAATTTCCAGAGCTCACCGTTACGATATTTATGAAGGACTGAAGTCTACTTTACCTTTTTGGGTATATCGTCAAAAAACTATAGAACAAACAGATTGTATTTATTCGATATCATTGAACGGAAAAGAGTATCTGGAGAAAAAATATCCTTTAAAAAAAACTAATATAAGGGTTTCAAAATTGGGGGTGTACGATAATGGATTGATTGCTGAAAATTCAGTGGGCAATAATCATGCAATTGTTTCGGTTTCACGTGTTCATCCAATGAAACGAATTGGATTTATTTTAGATTCGATAGTGGCTTTCGCTAAAACCGTTCCCCATAGAAAAATCGTTTGGACGCACTTTGGTGATGGAGATGAACTTTTAACTATAAAGGGAAAAGCAGAGAAAGTAAGACCTGAAAACTTGATATTTAATTTTAAAGGTAATGTACCAAACAGTCAAATATATGATCATTACACAGAGGAACCGACCGATTTATTTATAAATTTGAGCAGTTCAGAAGGAATTCCTGTTTCTATTATGGAAGCGCAGTCTTTTGGTATACCTGTAATCGCGACAAACGTAGGCGGAAGCGGTGAAATAGTTGTAGCACAAACAGGTATTCTTTTATCAGAGAACCCTTTAATTGAAGAAGTGGTTAATGCTTTGAATTGTATTTTGATAATGAAATCTATTAATAATATAGAAGTAAAGGAATATTGGAAGGATAATTTCGATGCGGACAAAAACTATTCTGAATTTAGCAATGCTATATTAATGCAAGTAAAGAAATGAAAAGAATACTCTATATAGTAGCTACTCAATATGATAATATGGGGGATTTGTTGATTAACAAATGCCTAGTTGATGAATTGGCTAAGTACGGTAAAGTTTATCTGGACACCAAAAATGTACCGCAGGCATTCAAAGCGGTCCTTCTTGAACACCCTAATACAAATGAATTATCAGAGATAAGTAACATTAGTTTAAAAGGAAAAGGAATATTTTCTTCAATATTCTCAAGGAAATTTAAGTTTGACTATGTATTCAAAAGTCCTGGACCATTTGGTGGTTCGGTAACACTTAACGAAAAAGTAAGAGCTTTTTTATTTTATATTATCTTTTTCACTATGAAGCTAAAAGGTGCTAATTCTGTTCTTATTGGAAATGATTTTATTTTGAGTTCAAATTTTGACAATTGGATAGCTAAGTTATACAGTAATGTAATAAAGGGGATTTATGTTAGAAGTAAAGAGAATGTTTCTATCCTTCAAAGGATTGGTCTTTCAAATGTAGATTATTCTCCCGATATGTGCTTTATGATGAACGTTGAGATAAGGGATGTTCAAAAAAACAAAGTCGGGTTATCGTTTCGTGATATGGGAGATGGACCAAACAAAAAGATTAAAGAATCCGTAAAAATATTCGTTGAATATTTTTCGAATAAACAAGTTAATATTGATTTTTTTTACCAAGTAGAACGTGATAGAGAATTTAATCAACAATTGTTCTACGAATTTAAAACTCCTTTTACGCATTTTAGAGAAGATGTTTTGAAATGGGAAGATCGAAGCTATTATCA
>CAXBEL010000187.1:0-8987 GCA_963974735.1 uncultured Flavobacteriaceae bacterium
CTCGCCTATAGATGCACCTGCAAAAGGAGCATAAACCTGCATAGTTGCAGGATCTGATGCATTTGCTGCAACAATGGTAGTATAAGCTAAAGCTCCTTTCTCTTCAAGAACTTTTGCAATACCAGCAACCGTAGAAGCCTTTTGGCCAATCGCCACATATATACAATATACAGGTTCTCCTGCATCGTAAAATTCTTTCTGATTCAAAATGGTATCAATACAAACGGTCGTCTTACCTGTTTGACGGTCACCAATTACAAGCTCACGCTGTCCACGCCCTACAGGAATCATAGCATCAATAGACTTGATCCCAGTTTGCAATGGCTCATTTACGGGTTGACGATAAATTACACCTGGAGCTTTACGCTCAAGTGGCATTTCATAGGTCTCACCTTCAATACCGCCTTTACCATCGATAGGACTTCCCAATGTATTAACTACACGGCCTACGATACCTTCACCAACTTGGATTGAAGCAATACGTTGTGTACGTTTTACCGTACCACCTTCTTTAATTTCTTTAGAAGGACCTAACAATACCACACCTACATTATCTTCTTCAAGGTTAAGCACGATACCTTCCAATCCGCCGTCAAACTCAACGAGTTCTCCATACTGCGCATTTGATAGTCCGTAAACACGGGCGATACCATCACCTACTGTTAATACCGTTCCTACCTCGTCTAATGAAGCTGATGCCTCAAAACCGGTAAGTTGCTTCTTTAAGATTGCTGAAACTTCTGCTGGTTTAACTTCTGCCATTTTTTTGAAATATAAAATTTAGCCCCTTTTTGTTTCAAAGAGCCTAAGTGTAATTATAAACGTTTACTAAATTCCTTTTGTACTTTGTCCAATTGGTTTGATATGCTTGCATCGTATTGTACATCACCTACGCGCAAAATAAAACCACCTATAATTTTTGGATCTACTGTATTTTCTAATTGAGCTTTGTCGCTGCCGGTAATTTCCTTAACTTTTTTAAGCACCTTAGCTTCTAAAGCCTCATCTAGTTCTACTGCAGTTGTAACCTCAGCAACAACTAATCCTTGGCTTTCATTATAAAGCCCTAGGTAACTTGTTGCTACCTCTCCTAAAATATTTGACCGGTTTTTATGGATCAAAATGTCTATAAGGCTCGACGTAGTTTCGCTGACACCACTAAAGATTGAGTGTAAAGCTGCCCGCTTATCCTCTGCCTTTATAACTGGACTATTTAACACATTGCGCAATTCCTTACTCGCGCTAAGCGTACCCTCAATAGATTTCATGTTGCCATAAACCACTTCCTGGTTGCCCGTTTCATCTGCACGGTCAAGAACGGCTTTTGCATATCTTAAGGCTGCTCGTTTAGACATGAGTGTATTATTTAATTAAGGGTTGCGTCTTTTAACATTTTATCTACTAGCTCAAGCTGCTTATTTTTATCTGAAAGCTCAGCCTTAACAACTTTCTCTGCGATTTCGATAGAAAGTTCTGCAACCTGACTTTTAAGTTCAGCTACTGCAGCGCGTTTTTCTGACTCAATAGCATCAGTTGCGCGAGCAATCATTTTATTTGCCTGCTCTTTTGCTTCTCCTTCAGCTTCAGCAATCATGTTTGCTTTCATTTCCCTTGCTTCCTTCAGCATGGTTTCACGTTCAGCACGAGCTTCGTTTAAAAGCTTTTGATTATCTGCCTGAAGATTTTCCATCTCCTTTCTTGCATTTTCAGCAGATTCAAGAGCCCCCCTTATTCCCTCTTCGCGAGTATTTAATGAGTCCAAAATAGGCTTCCACGCAAATTTCTTCAGCAAAATAACCAACACTATAAAAATGGCCAATTGCCAAAAGAACAAACCGAAAGAAAAATCGTTAATTAGCTTTTCCATGAAATATTGTAATATCTTTTAATTTTAAATTCAAAAACAGTCCCGTAACCAACCGTTACGGGAATATTTTTTTAATGTTTGTTAGGCTGCAAATAAAGCAGCGAAAGCAACACCTTCTAAAAGTGCAGCGATGATAATCATCGCAGTCTGAATTTTACCGGTAGCTTCTGGCTGACGCGCAATAGCTTCCATTGCAGAACCACCAATCTTTCCAAGACCGATACCTGCTCCGATAATGATAAGACCTGCTCCAACCATGTTCAAATCTAAAGTTTCCATAAATTGATATTTAAAATTAAAATTGTTCTTGTTTAAACGATTGGGATATCATCATTTACCTCATCCCCATCATGGTGGTGCTCCTCAACAGCACTTCCTATATATAAAGCACTTAACAGCGTAAAAATATAGGCCTGTAAAAATGCCACCAAAATTTCTATTACTGAAATAAAAATTGTGAATCCAAAAAATGCAGGTCCAGCAATCCAGTTTTTAAATACGAAAATAAGACCCAACAAACTCATAACAACGATATGTCCCGCGGTAATGTTTGCATAAAGACGTATCATAAGCGCAAATGGTTTTGTGAACATACCAAGAATCTCGATAGGCATCAAAACAATCTTCATGATCACAGGCACACCTGGCATCCAGAAGATATGCTTCCAGTAATTCTTATTCCCACTAAACTGAACTATTACAAAAGTAATAAGAGCCAAACAAAGCGTCACAGAGATACTATTTGTAACATTCACACCTAGTGGCGTAAGTCCAAGCATATTGAGAATCCAGATAAAGAAAAATACACTTAGTAAAAAGCTCATATATTTCTTATACTTATCCTTACCAATATTGGGTATGGCAATCTCATCCCTTACATAAATCACAAGTGGCTCAAGCGCTCTGTTAAATCCTGTTGGAATATTTCTTTTAGTGTAAGACTTAGCCAATCCTCGGAACAGCAAAAACATAATTAATGCCGTTACAAAAATCCACAGCACATTTTTGGTGATAGAAAAATCTAACGGTTTTGCCTGTGTAGGGTGCTCATTCTCATCTAGAGTTATCGTCCCCGCCGCATCAGTCTTGTAAATTTTATTGTGATATACCTTGTAGTAATTACCATCTACCTCAGCAACGGTCTCACCATGATGAAATTTTGAAGAAGAAAAAACCTTCAAACCACCATCTATTAGAATAATTGGCAGTGGAAAACTCATATGCTCTCCGGTTTCTGCGTCTGACCACAACACAAAATCATAGGAATCTAATAAGTGGTGGTCTATGTAGTTTTTAATTTCCTCCTTGGTATCAACAGGGTCTCCCTTTTCAAAACCATCTTTTTCTTCATGGTGCTCTTGAGCCCCAACAGAAAAAGGAAGTGCTAACAGTAAGCTTAAAACTAAAAACTTAGCGATTTTTGATGACTGCATTAGTTGTTAAATTTCGGTCTCTAAATTTCGGTGCAAATGTAAGCATTTAATTAGATTGGCAAACCATTTGCAGGCAATAAAATATTAGAAACTATTTTTAGATTAAATTACTGATTATCAGACTCATCTATGCTGTTTAAAAGTTTTGCTACCACATAAATTTCTAAGGCAAGGCAGATCAAATAAGGGATAAAGAAATCAAAAAAGACATTTTTGTCAATCTCAAAATCTTTCAATTTTGACAGCAAAATAAAGATTGCCAACTTTAAAGCACTGCCTACCAGAAATATATACCCCAATTGATCGTGAAACTTTTTGCTCAAAACAATTATGGTTATCGTAAAGAGAAAGGTGATTCCAAAATTAAATTTATAAGAATACCCTATCAATTCTGAAATTGGCGCGAAAAAAAAGTCTGTTTCCAGACCTACATGCAGAGCAAAACTTGCACAAAGAACAATCCCAAAAAGCAGCAAAAAACTGCTTAAACTTTTAATCATATTAATATATTAATCGTTGTATTTTTTTAGTTGCTTAAGTACAATATAAAGTGATGTCGCAACTCCAAAGAGTACAAAACCCATGGTGAACCAATTTTTACCTTCAGGATCCCCATATTTTTCATCTAGTTTACGACCTATCCAGGCACATACAAAAATAGTTGCGCCCATTTGAAGACCAATTCCAGTAAAAACAGCCCAATTTTTAAGCGGGCTTTTGGGTTTCTTGTCTTGCATTTTTATCGTCCATTCTTTTTACGGCTCCTTTCATAACACACGAGGCATTAAATCGAGCCCCTGGCTCAACAGCGAGCTTACCTATGGTAACATCTCCTTCGATAAGCGCAGTAGATTTTAAAGAGAGTAGATCACTTACATTTAGGGTCCCGTTAAATGTGCCTTCTATATCTGCGTCTTTGCAGATCAATGTGCCTTTTATCAAACCAGAACTGCCAACAACTACTTTACCAGAAGTTGTAAGCTTTCCCTCTAATTCCCCATCAATTCTAAAACCACCCTGTGAAGAGATTTCGCCTACAAATTTTGTTCCTTGGCTAATTCTGTTCTGTTTGTCATTAGGATCCATCCCAATCGTTCGTTCTTTCTTCATATCGGAGAGTTTTTAGTTTGTATCTTTATTTAAATAGGCTTCTAAATTTTTATGTATTTGAACAATTCTGTAATTATCAGAACTTATAACCTTGCCTTTTTTATTCCACTTTATTTTCTTGTCAGAATTTAGCTTTTCTGCGACAGATAAGGCTGCTCCCTCTGAATCAAAACCATGTATTACAAGCAACCTTTCATTTTCATCATACACATCAGATGAAAAATAATACTGTGTATAAAAATAATCTTCTAATGCTTTAGTCAATCTCTCTTTATCCTTCTGCAACTGTTCTTTGTCATTTAAAGGATACTCGTAAATCAATTTCCATCTATATGCGTCTGCCCCAGTCTCAAAGTCGCTGTTTTGAATTTGAGGAATCTGATTTTCTAATATTGCCTGCGCTTTTTTGCCTTCATCCTTATCAGGATAATTAAGCGCCACATAGTTTAATGCCTCTTTATAAGGTTCAAAGCCTTTAAAACGGCCAAGGGCTGTGGCTTTAAGCAACACAAATTTAGGAACAAAACCATCACCTGTAAATTTATCTATATACTCATCTGCCTTATTAATCACATAATTGTACTCCTGTTCTTCAAATTTACGATACAATTGATTATAAAGCGATTCTGGACTGTCTTCATCTCGCTGAAGAGCCTCATTTGGGTTTCGAATTATAGATGCGTATCGCGTATCGGGATAATTATTAAGAATATCCTGGCGGTATTGATTTTGTTTTTCATTATTGCCAGATTCGCCGTAAATCTGATATAGATAATACTTGGAAGGAAGCACCAATCGCTCTTCGGGCTCATTTTCCAATAAATTTTCAAGCCTATCTGAGGCCAATCCATATTCTTTAAATTTCTCCTTATAAATTAATCCCAATTGATAATAGGCAAAATCGCGATCCCGCACTAAACTATCTATTGATTCTGTTTTTGTTGGAACACTATTTATGTATGTGTCAATATTGTATCGCAGATTTTCTACAGCAACCGCCGCACTGTCAGATTCTTCTTGAATCTCATTTAAAACATTAGCTCTCTGGCTGGATATTCTCCAATTATCTGCCAATTCCCTTTTCCCCCATCGGGATTCAAAGCGCAATTTACCTTGAGCAACAGCCGTAGGATTATAAAAGTAAAATATAGCTCCTGGTTCTGGAGTCTGCTTGGCATCGCTTATAAAAAACTCATTGTTTCTAACGGCACTACTTTCAATTGCTATGGAATCTAATTTATCCTTTTCTTTTATCTCATATATGTATTGCTGAAAATAGGCCTGACGTTCATCTTCACTCATAGCAACTACGCGAAGGATGCTATCGTTCTGCTTTGCCACTTGCTCATAACGAATTACATCATTAAGGTTTTCACGTTTTTTATTAATGTCCCTATATTCACGGGTACGCTCTTCAAGATTACCCAATGTACTGTCATAATAAGCTCCCGCCAAGGAATATTCAGAATTATCAAAATTCATATTCCCTAAGCTCAAATAGTTGCGTGATATCAAATACCTGTCTTGCGTGGGCGTGCGCAAGGAAAAGTTATAATACATTTTTGCAGAATCCTGCTCTTCGACATTGAGGTAGTACTCTCCAAGTTGGTTATAAATGAGATCCAGATAAGGTCTGTTTTCCCTATTCTCTTCTAATTCCTTTAAAGTTTCAAAAAATGCCAGCCTATCTTCTGTGGTATAATCAAAGTTTTTAGCCTTTGCTATATAAGCATTAATCATATAACGTCGTGGCGATTTTCTATTAAGCTCAATTACCTCATCATATGCTAGGTTTGCACTGTCTTTTTTATTCAAGGCGTCATAAAGTTGGCCTTTAATAAAAAGATATCTTCCTCGCTCTTCATTTTTAGGAGTGAAGCGGGCGGCGGCGGCAATTTTTACTACAGCACTATCCTTTTGATCCACATTTATAAACGCTTGGGCCAGCATAGCAGAAGCATCTGCATAATCCTGATCATCAAGCTCGTCCTCTTCTTCTAATAATTTGGTAAGATTTTCAATCGCCACTTCATTATTGCTCAATCTGATATTGGTCTTCTCTTTCCAGATTTTAGCTTGAGCTATATTGTTGCTTGCCGGATAATAGGACAAAATATAATTAAAAGCTTCCTGTGCCCTTATAAACCGCTGATCATAATAGCGCCCTTTTCCCAAAAGCATAAAAGCTTCATCAATTTGCGGATTGCGCTCCTTGCCATCAATTTCCATACTATGTTTCTGGATGGCTTTAATCGCTTTTTCTTCGGCACGTTCAAAATTGGGGTTTTTGGATTCCCCAGGCAGAGTAACTTCTTCAAATTTTTCTAACCTCTCAACAGGTAGAATTTCCCAAAAATTATCTGTATAAGTATTTATTAGCGCATCTCGACCTTCGTCAAAGGCCACCTCGCCATTGTATAATGTATTGTACTCTGCGGTAACTGCATGAAAATTTCGGCTTAAGAATGTATCGTTTTTACGTGAACATCCTGAGACCAAAACAGCCAATACCAATATAAAAAGTAGTTTTTTAAAATGTGTTTGCAAACCTTAGTGATTATAGCTTTTAAACTTAAAAGTATCTGATTTAGTATGGAATGCGTAAAAATACATTACTTTTTAAGAACACTATTCATTTCAGGTTTGCTAAATGTTCACTGTAGAAGTTTTTAAATCACCTTCTTCCTTACTAAAAAAACGTTCTAATTCACTCAAAGTTGCTGGTGAGGTAATGATATCTTTTACTATTTCCCCTTTTTCCAAAACAACTATACGTTTACAAACCTCTGTAACGTGAATAAGATCGTGACTGGAAACCAAAACAGTAACTTCTGGATCTTCAGCGAGTTTGTTAATTATCCCTTTTAAACGTATTTGAGTTGTAGGGTCCAGATTTGCAAACGGCTCATCAAGAACTATGACTTTTGGACTTCCAATAAAAGTTGCAACAATCCCCACTTTCTTCTGATTGCCCTTTGAAAGATCTCGAAGATATTTTCTCTTTTTTAGAATTTCATCATTAAAGAAATCAGCAAAGCCGGCAAGTAATGCATCTACATCTGCCTTATTTTGCCCACGTAATTCTCCTATGAAGTAAAAATATTCTTCAGGTGTAAGATAACCTATTAAAAAAGTCTCATCTATAAAAGAGGCCGTATATGTTTTCCACGCCTCACTCTCATTAACTTTAACTCCTCCGTTTTCTATAAAACCTGTTGTTGGCTGAATTAAATCCAGAAGTCCGCTAAATAAAGTGGTTTTTCCTGCTCCATTGTTACCCACAAGACCAAAAGCCTGACCTTTGGGTACGTTAAGCTCATCTATTTTAAGTACGGTAACTCCATTATACGCTTTAGTTAAATTCTGTACGTTGATCATAATCTTAATTGGTTTGTTTGTAAGCTGCAATTGTCTTGTATTTTTCCGTTTTATATATCCGTTCTATTCTTTTAAATACCATGTCTCTAAAAGCAAAGCCGGCTAAGCCTGCAATTGCAACCAGGGCAAAACCTGCAACCGGTCCAATGGTGTAATGGCCCAATGCATAAAGCAAAAGAGGAAGAAGAAGTTTGGGAAGAGAAATAAGCAGTGTTTTTACATTAAATGATTTTGTGTCACCAAAGGCCTTTTTACTACTAGTTAAATCGATAGGGGTTTTTATAAAGGCTCCGCCAAGTAAAACCAAATGAGCATTTACACCCATATTATAAATAGCCCCAACAACTATTGAAGCATAAGCTTCCCATCCAAAATACAGATAAAAAGATGCTAATAAGGTAGAAATCGCCGTGGCAATAACCACTAACCACCACTTTGAATTTAAATATTCCCTATATCGAATATTCTGAGTCATCATAAGTGGATAATAAGAACTGTCCCAACTGGGAACAAACTGTCCAAAACTGAACAGAAATCCGCCAGAGACAAAAATTCCTCCAAAAATGTGCATTACTGGATTATCATAACTTTCTATCCCTCCAGAAAAAAACAATAATCCATAAAACAAGAATAAAACACTTAAGAGCACAGTGGTTTTTGATCTTTTGTTACGCTTAATGAGCTTAATGTCATTTTTAAGAAAAGTAGAAATCTTTCCGAAGCGATCCAGCCAATCCAGATTTTCTGTAGAAGCCTTTGTTTGTTTTGCAGCTAGGCCAGCATCTAAATATAAGCGAGCATGAAAATAGCGATAAGCGATAGTGGCTATAACAATTAGAATAAACAGCGGTATTAAAATGAGCCAATACACTTCATAAAAGCCTTGAAAGAATGGTTGTGTAAATTCTGTGATGTCAAAATAACCGTAATACTGTAAACCTCCCAAAGCAATTGCTAAAGCACCAAAAAGAACAATAAAAAGAGTGCGGTCATTAAGGAAAATATTTATAAAGTTATTAATGTAAATCATAAACAACATTCCCAAGTGCCAGCAAATAACCCCTGTAGGATCGTAACCCTCTTTTAATAAAACAACACTAAAAGGGATAAAAAAGAAGGCGTGAACTATGTTAAAATAAGAAAGGGCTGTTTTACCCAAAGCGTAATTTACAATCTTGCCTTTCTTAAAAGGAAGTAAA
>CAXBEL010000188.1:0-8943 GCA_963974735.1 uncultured Flavobacteriaceae bacterium
GGGTTTCTGTGATAGGTCTGGAAGTTCCTCATGTACATGTTCATCTCATTCCCTTAAATTCTATGGAAGATGCACGCTTTGTTCAAAAGGAAAAGTTGAAAAAAGAAGATTTTGAAGAATTGGTCAAAACCATTCAAGGGAATTTATAACAATTTTATTGTCAATTATAAAAAGTTATTTATTCATTATAAAGATTAAATAGGCTGCCACTGCACCAGCTAATACTACTGCAATTAATAAAATGGCTGTTAGCGCTTTAAACTTAAAGTAAGGTTTTGGAGGGACTGCAAGCTTACGGTTATATTCATAAACCCGTTCAATATCCTCTGTCCATCGTGCAGGATAAATTGTAGTGCCACATTTAGAACACTTCATAGTGCTTTGCACTTCATTTGAGGAGCGATCAAAAAACTTGTTTTCTTCATGCTTTTGGGCAAAACTTAATGTCAGACCGTCTGTGGAATAACATTCTGGGCAATTGTTTTTCAGCTTAGCTTCTGAGTATTTAGTAAACGTAGTTTTCATATTGATCTAAATGCCGGGAAATTAATACCTACTGTTAAATAGTTTCATCAGTATTTTAGGAAACCTCAAACTTGTGGCGCAAATTAAAAAATTAATTTTCAATTGATAATAGTAGCTCCTTCTTCTTGAGCGGTTCTTTTTTAAAATGTGTTTTGAAAAATATGCAATTGAGCGTATTGCAATAGCATAATGGTTTTTGCATCTTTTATTTTGCCCATATCCATCATTTCTATTGCTTCAGAAAAATCATATTCGTGCACAGTAATATTTTCAGTTTCATTTTTGGCACCACCACCCTCTGAAACTTTTTGATTTGCATGATAAGGTGCGACAAAGAAATATAAAATTTCTGTAACTGCACCAGGAGACATATAAGACTTAAAAATCTGTTTTGCTTTATTTAATCTATAACCCGTTTCTTCTTCTATTTCACGAATTATAGCGGTTTCTGGATTATCTTCATCCAACAGTCCGGCACATGCTTCTATCATCATGCCGGTTTCATTCTTATTTACATAGGTAGGAATGCGAAATTGCTCTGTTAATATTACAGTACTATTCTCCATATTATAAAGAAGAACTACAGCTCCATTTCCCCTATCAAAAACCTCTCGGGATTGCTTTTCCCAAATATTTTTATTATTTAAATATTTAAAGGTTAATTTTTTTAAGGTGTACCAATTGTTAGAAAGTATCTCAGTTTTTATGTTTTTTATTTTATCATTCATTAATCAACTAATTTTAAAGCTACCTGAAAGGTTGTTCCTTTTTCCAGTTCGCTGTTCAACACTTTTATTTGGCCATTGTGATACTCTTCAATAATACGTTTAGCGAGTGAAAGTCCCAATCCCCAGCCTCTCTTTTTCGTAGTAAAGCCAGGTTCAAATATTTTATTAAACTTATTTTTCGGGATTCCTTTACCCGTATCTGTTATCAAGATTTTTACAAAGCGGGTATCTCTTTTAATGATAAGAGTCAATTTTCCCTTTCCTTTCATGGCATCAATGGCATTTTTCACTAGATTTTCTATCGTCCAACCATACAATTCCTTGTTAAGCATAACAAATAGATTCCCTTGTGGAGGTATATCCAGCTCAAAATCTATAAGCTTAGAATTGCGCTTTGAGAGATAATCAAATGCTTCAGTAGTTTCTGCAATTATATTTGTGCGTTCCAGCTTGGGAACAGAACCTATTTTTGAAAAACGATCGGTAATTATCCTTAGTCGGTCAATGTCTTTATTAATCTCTTCGATATAATCTTCATTTACATTTTCAGTTTTGAGTATTTCTGTCCATCCTATTAGCGAAGATAATGGTGTGCCTATTTGATGCGCCGTTTCTTTTGCCATACCCGCCCAGAGCAGATTTTGTTCTGAAGCTTTTGAGGTGGCGTAAAAGAAGTAGATTACTGCAACAAAGAGAATAACTACAATTATAAGTGCTACCGGAAAAAATTTTAATTGACTTATTATAGGGGAGTGACCATAGTAAGCATATAAAAGAGGCCCGCCCGCCATATCTATGCGTATGGGATCATTTTCTTCCTCAAGACTTTTAAGAAGACGTCTTGTAGCTTCGGGGTCATCAAGTACTTTTCGCGAGATGTTTATACTATTATCTATGCTGTCATTTTCATCTGTAATGATGATAGGGATGGTTGTATTTTTTTGACCTATTATTCTAATCAATGTGAGCGTGGCACTTTCTTCAGATTCGAGCGAAACTTCATTGAGAGCCTCTAGTGAGGTTGCCCAGATTTCCATTCTATCCCGCTCAGCCTGCTTGAGTTGATCAAAAAAAAGAGAAACATTCCACAGGATAAGTGCAGTGATAATTACTGCCGCAAAAATTATAAACCAGCGCAAGAAACGCTGATCTGGATTAAACTTCATACAAGTATGGTCTTTGATTAAATATAAAGCATTTCTCACTAAATTATTGTAACCAAAACGGTTTTAAGTTGGATGTCATATTCATACCTTTGTGAAAATTCAAAAATCGCATGCTTTCTATAGACCCCAAAGAGATTTCAACAGGTAAATTGCACGGATATTTAGTTGGGGCAGTAGGTCCTAGACCCATAGCTTTTGCGAGTACAGTTGATACTGATGGGAGAGCAAATTTATCTCCTTATAGTTTCTTTAATGTGTTTAGTACCAACCCGCCAACGTTGATTTTTTCATCAGCTAGACGTGTGCGCAATAATACGGTAAAACATACTTTTGAGAATGTTCAAAACACAAAGGAAGTAGTTGTAAACATTGTAAATTATTCGATGGTACAACAAATGTCTTTATCAAGTACAGAATATGACGAAGGTGTTGACGAGTTTGTTAAATCTGGTCTTACCAAGTTAAATTCTGACGTAGTAAAACCCTATCGAGTTAAGGAATCACCAGTACAATTTGAATGTAAAGTACGTGATATAATTATTCTGGGAGAAGAAGGAGGCGCAGGAAATCTTATACTTTGCGATATTGTAAAGGTGCATGTTGATGAGAATATTTTAGATGAAAGTGGAGCTATAGATCAGCACAAGATAGATCAGGTTGCGCGTATGGGAGGTGACTGGTATACCCGTGCAAATATGGGAATGTTTGAAGTAGAACGACCCATTCGAAAATTAGGTATAGGAGTTGATCAGATTCCAGATGAAATAAGATTGAGTTCTATATTAACCGGCAATGATCTGGGAAAATTAGGTAATGTTGAAAAGTTGCCAGAAAATGAAGAATTACAGACGTATTTAAACGAAAATAAAAACTTAAAAGAGCTTGTGGAAGCTGGTGATCGTAACCGAATTCATAGAAAAGCTCAAGAATTATTACACGAAAATAAAACAGGCGAAGCCTGGAGATTACTATTGGCTAAATAAACTTTTGGAGAAGACCAAAAGAACAAACACAATTATTATGGAAGTACAGGGAAAGATTAAATTAATTGGAGACACACAAACTTTTGGGAGCAACGGTTTTCGCAAGCGCGAATTGGTTGTAACCACAGAGGAGCAATACCCACAGCCTTTGATGATCGAGTTTGTACAGGATAAAACAGATTTACTTAATAATTTTAATGTAGGTCAAAATGTGAAGGTTAGTATTAACCTACGTGGCCGCGAATGGGTTAATCCTCAAGGAGAGACAAAATACTTTAACAGTATTCAAGGATGGCGTATTGAAAATCTTCAAGCGGCAGGAGGATCTGGAAACATACCTCCAGTACCACCAGCAGATCAGTTTGAGCCTGCATCAGATTTTAATGATGAAGATCACGATGATCTTCCTTTTTAAAACGCAATAAAGTATTGAAATATATAAGCCTCAATGATACTGCTCATTGAGGCTTATATATTTATAGGGTTTAAAAACACGTTCTAATTGTAAAAAGAAAAAAGCCCTTTGCAGAAGCAAAAAGCTTTTTAATTGGTTTTAGGTTAACCCATTTAATAAAACTAAAAAAGCAATGATGAACAAAAATTATTTCAATAGGTTACTTTAAATTTCGATAATTAAAATCAGTTGTCAAAGCTCCATTGGTTTTTTAACACTCAAAATATCAAGTTATTATTTATCTAAGACCACAACAGCCTTTTCCCCATCCCACCCAAGCCAGTGCAGACGGACTTCTTGCAGTAGGAGGGGACTTAAACCCAGCAAGACTGATAGAGGCTTATAGCGCAGGTATTTTCCCTTGGTATAGCACAGGGCAACCGGTATTGTGGTGGTCTCCAGATCCTAGGATGGTTCTGTATCCAGAAAAGCTAAAGGTGTCTAAATCTATGCGAAAAGTTATTAGGGACAACGTTTTTGAAGTGACTTATAATACAAATTTTTTAGAGGTCATTTTAAATTGTAAGCGTATAAAGCGTTCTGGCCAGAATGGAACCTGGATCACTAATGAAATGGTAGAAGCGTATCTAAATTTACATGAAATGGGATATGCAGAATCTGTTGAGGTCTGGCAAAATAATAAACTGATAGGCGGATTATATGGTGTAAATTTAAAGGAAAAGCGTGTTTTTTGTGGAGAAAGTATGTTTGCTAAAGTCAGTAATGCAAGTAAACTCGCTCTTATATGCCTTACCCAAAAACTCCATGATTTAGATTATAAACTTATAGATTGTCAAGTGTACACAGAACATTTAGAAAGTATGGGCGCAGAAGAAATTAAACGTGCTGAGTTTTTAAATTATCTCAATTAAATATCTATAAGGGCAGTGGTGTATATAAAAAACCTGTTGTTTAGATCATTTAAATAATTTTCTAATCTGTATTCTAAACTCAGTTGCAATTTAAATCCGTCGCTTATTTTTTTGCCTAAACTCCCTGTGAATCGCTGATCTAGTTCTGGAATACTTTTTTTAGATAGGCTGTAAAGCGTTTCTGTTGTAAAAGCCGTGTAGAACTCTTTATTGTTCAGTTTTAAACCTCGTAAGGGAATATCTATCCCAAAACGATATCGCATTCTAAAAACGGTTTCATCATCATAAAAACGCTGCTCAAATCTGATGCGATGTCCCAGACGGATATCATTATAGGCAGGTTGGTAACTGTACTGCTGTGTTAAGCGGAACTCATCACTATTGGACGAGTCAAATAACTCTCTGTTTCTATAGCGTATCCCCACGCTCAATTTGCTGTAAAAACCACTTTCGTAACTAGTAAAATGCGAAAATTCTAAATGCTGCGCTTCGAAGCCGCTTTCATCGGTATCGCCTAAAATATTACGATTGGTTAATTCAAAATTAAAACTCCATCGATTTTCAGGATTGTAATTCAATCTAATTTCCGGCTGAAATAAAAATTCTGTCTCCTGTGCAAATCCCAAAACAGAAAAGAGAAAAATGAACAGGAATTTTCTAAAAAAGTAGGAAATCATAAGAGCGACGTACAATTTTTCTTGACTTTAAGAAACTACCTCTAGGGTTAAATGTCATTTCATATTTCTCAAGCTTATTTTTTTCATTCTTTGTAGCTACAATCAATTCATAGCCATCGGGTTCTATTTTTTCCTTAAATGCCCTTTTTGCATGCAGAGGAAGGTATTGAGTTTGTATTTTTTCAATTTTATATCGGGAATAGGTGTTCTGTAGATAATGCTCTATTCTTTTTACTATATCTTCAGGCAAGTCATTTTTTTTGTGTCTTACCTCTATGTCCTGTAAATTACCGTCGGGATCAAATTCCACACTATACTTGTGATCCTCAAATTTAAACTTAGCCTCGTAACTTTCCCGATCCCTATCTTTTTCAAAATAGTATTTTATTTTTGTAGTAGTTTCAATAGGCATCTGTTTGATATATATCTTAGCCTCTTGCGGCATTTCTGACAAATCAATACGCTTTTCAACTTCCTCTTTCACACCTTGAGAGAAAGCTATAGAATAGATAACCAGACAAATAATGCTTAGTAAAACTTTCATTTATGACATTCTTTTTACTTCATTATATCTAAAGCATTTGACTTCGTGATCGTTTACCATACCTGTAGCCTGCATATGTGCATACATTACTGTAGATCCTACAAATTTAAATCCGCGCTTTTTAAGGTCTTTGCTCAAAGCATCACTTATTTTTGTGGTAGCAGGCGCTTTTTTATAATCTTCGACCTCATTTTGAATCGCTTTGTGATCAACAAAACTCCAGATATATTGAGAAAAACTGCCAAATTCCTTCTGCACATCCATAAATAAACGCGCATTTGTGACTGTGCCACGTACTTTTAGTTTGTTTCTTATAATTCCTGCATCTAAAAGTAAACTGGCAATTTTATCTTCGCCATAATTGGCTATTTTTTGATAATCAAAGTCGTCAAATGCCTTTCTAAAATTTTCCCGTTTGCGTAAAATGGTAATCCAGCTTAAACCGGCTTGAAATGTTTCTAAAACAAGAAACTCAAACAATGTAGAATCATCCTTAATGGGAACGCCCCATTCTTGGTCATGGTAAGCTTCGTAAAGTGGATCACCCACACACCAGCCGCATTTATGTTGGCTCATTCTTAACAATTTTAGTGATTAAAGATATTATTTTTGAAACGATCTAAGGTCTCAAAATACTGTAAGCTTTATTAATACAAACGACATAAGATCTATGCATAAAATATCTACTTTAGAAAAGGAAGAACTTGTAAGTGAGGCATTAAAAAATGCTATTTCTTATGCGGAATATAGGGTGCTAGTAAGTAAACACGCAGAATCTTTTACAAGCACAGGCCACACTCAGACAGAATCTTTATCTAATTATACCATCTTGAATGATCGCAGGATGAAACGTTGGGATAAAGTCTTCAAACTTTCGGGAGATTTTATAAATCAACTTGTTTTTAATTCTCAGCCTATTAATTGGATTGTTTTAACCGAAAGTTGGTGCGGAGATGCCGCTCATACTATGCCGATTATGAATAAAATCGCGGAGCAGGTTGAAAATTTGAATTTTAAAGTTGCTCTAAGAGATGATAATCCACAGCTAATGGATGCATTTTTGACTAATGGTGCGATGTCTATTCCTAAATTAATAGCTCAAGACCCTATCACAGGAAAAATATTAGGGAGTTGGGGCCCCAGACCTTCTATTGCCACTAAAATGGTAGCGGACTATAAAAAGGAATATGGAACGTTGACTCCTAATTTTAAAGAGGACCTACAGTTGTGGTACAATAAAGACAAAGGCGAAAACACTGCTCAGGACTTGGTTGTATTTTTAAAGGAAAATCATCAGAACTTTTAAACCGTTTCTAACCTTGAAATTCAAAGGTTATGGAGCCCAACTGACTGTCTCTGTTACCGCGGTTAAAAAATGCACGTTCTGCATATAACATAGCTTGATCTACCAGACAGCCATTGGCGGTTGTAGAAGAACCCTTATTATAAGAGGTTTTGGTAACAGCTCCCTGGTCATTTACTACAATATTTATAACAACTTTGCCAGTTGCATCACACGTGTATACAGGGTTGGGAATTTTTAGGGCATTTCTATCATTGAGTATGTAGCTAACCGTACTTCTTCGACTGGTGGTTGTGTTTACTTTAGCAACTTTTTCTGTTTTATCTTCCCCACTGGATTGCTCTTTTTTTGCTTGAGCTTTTAATAACGCAAGGCGTGCCTTATAATCTGTATAGACTTCATCGCTTATTTCATCAGATTCTTCACTTTCTGACGCTGCTTCATTTTCTAAAGCTTCACGAACTTCATCTTCCTGACTAAAAAATCTATTTGCCTCTCGTTGTAAGCGTTTGCTATTAAATGCCTGATGTGTAATTTTTTGATTATCGGGAAGCTGTGCGATTTCTTGAAGTTCTTCCGGTTCGGGCTCTGGTAACTCGACGATGGGAATATCAAAAAACTCTTCTTCCTGTTTTTCATCAAAAGGCTTAATTGTTATAAAGAAAAAAATAAGCACAAGAAGACTGGCACCGGAGAAGGTGATAACCATTGCTTTATCTTCTGGACTAATATACATACTTGTTAAAATTAGGAAAACTTAAAAAATCTTCATCACAAATTAAACTTATAAAACACCTTATTTAATCTAAAAAGCTCTTAACCTTCGTTTTTATCTTGAAAATTGGCTTCAAATTCTTCAATTGTAACGCTATTTTCAACTTTAAATTCTCCTATTCGGGTTCTTCTTAAAGAAGAAAGATGACCGCCACTTTCTAGGGCTTTTCCAAAGTCATTAGCTAATGATCTTATGTAAGTCCCTTTGCTGCAGCTTACGCAAAAGCTTACTTCAGGTATGTTAATATTTGTGATTTGAAAGCTGGAAATTTCCACTGTTCGGTAATTAACTTCAACTTCTGTGCCTTCCCGAGCATACTCATAAAGCCTTTTTCCATCTTTTTTTAAAGCGGAAAAAACAGGAGGTTGCTGTTGAATACTCCCTGTAAATTGCTGCGTAGCTTCAAGGATTTTCTCTTCGGTTAAATGTTCTGTTGGGAAAGTTTCATTAACCTCAGTTTCCAGATCAAAGGAAGGCGTTGTAGCACCTAGTGTGATGGTACCGGTATATTCCTTTTCCTGCCCCATAAATTCTTCAATACGCTTGGTAAATTTTCCGGTACAAATAATAAGCAAACCAGTTGCGAGAGGGTCAAGCGTTCCCGCATGACCTACCTTTATCTTTTTAATATTATGATTTTTTCTAATGAGCCAGCGTACTTTATTTACAAGCTGAAAAGAAGTCCAGTTCAACGGTTTATCAAAAAGTAAAACCTGACCTGCTTGAAAATCTTCTGCTGTTAAATTAGAAATCATAATTTTAATTATTTTTTATTAGTTTCGTAGATATTCAAACTACTGATATGAAGAAAAAAGCCGCAAAGAAGCCTTTAGATTTTTATACAAAACTTGCGTTAGTATTAGTCTTTGTATTTGCCTGGGCAATTATACAAGATTGGGATAATTTTAAAGCAGGA